>JALUTL010000264.1 GCA_027016475.1 Candidatus Heimdallarchaeota archaeon | reverse complement strand
GCTCCGGTCAAGGCTATAGATATTCAACGCCCCCCAATCAGTATTTTCCCAGAGAAATCTGCAAATTTGAGAATTCACCGATGCTGAAGATGTTGTAATCCACAGGAATGAGCGACCATCATGATAAAGGCTTGACGTAAATGGCAGTCCACCATTGCGGATGAAATCCTCAAAGAATTGGGGAGAAAGCCTAGAGGCAGGTGAAAATTGCCCATATGCCACTTGGACGAAATCAAGGCTGAAGGCAGACGGGTCATAGACCAAAACACCACGTTCAACATAGTTTTCCCTTACATGCTTAAGATGCCGGGACAATGTAGGATTTGACAGCCCATATGCCTTTGAAAGAAATTTGACTGAAACACGGCCATTTATAGTCAATTCCCGCAACAATGCAGCGTCGAGATCATTAAGTTGCCCTTGTGAAAGACGAGAGGGGGGATTTGATAGGGAGGGGGAGGAATCGAGATAATCAACCCACAGCACAGTCAAATCAGGAAATTTCCAACCGTCAAAAATGGAAAATTCGGAAAAGTCCGGCAAGGAAGTTGATTTCTTTTTAGTTCTTAGCACAGTATACCCGATTCCCAGCAATTCAGAAACATTGTCGTAAAACCGCTCCATCAAGGCATCTGCCTGTACGGGAACATCAAATTGTGCATAGAAAGAAAGTCCGGAACCATATAGAACCGACCTGTGATGAGTATAAGGATGTTCATCGCATAGCGCAACAAGACGGTTCAAAACATTGACAGAAGGAATCCGGTTGAAGATGACATGCTGCCTTTGAAGACCGAGAGTCTCAGGATTGTAGGCCACGGAAACCTCACTCAACATGCGTTCACCCAAAACGGCATCATGGTAGGGGATGTCCGCACCTAAAAAACCCCTCCGTTTCATATTGGATATTCGTTCACGGACAGTCGCAGGAGACACCCCAATCGTTTGCGATATTTTATTTGCAGATTGCAACGGGTCGTGCAACAGTTCATAAAATATCAAGAAGTCGGTGTAATCCAATTCAAGGGCAGACATAAGTCATGCATTTTATCAAAAGCCAGACACAGACAATGAGAAAGTCGGATCTGTCGGCACACCACCAGGCGGGTCAAACACATGATGGTAAGGATCATAGGAAAGCCCACCAGTTCGGGTCAGAATTTCCACAATGAAGGTGTAGTCACCACTTTCGAACACATGGTCGTAGAAATAATTGTCCAAATGGAGGATAGAATAGCGGGTGTTAATACGATAGGCGTATGTAAAGCTCATGCCACTCGGAAGTATCAAGGTAATGTAGTAGTCAAAAGACACCCGTTCAGACCCCATTATGAATATATCAACACCGCCAAAAACATCATCCTCAAGCCCATCGCCATCAAGATCCGCATAATATGCATCTGTGAACACAACATCAAGGGACACCTTACTTTCAGATTTGCTGAAAAGAGGTTTTCCTTCTGAAAGGTTAGGCATCGTAAAAAGCATAATTGCAATGATAAGGAACGACAGCTGTTTTTTTTTGGTCGAAGCCATTAATGAAAGATACGAAAAGAAATATAAAAATGTTTTTTTGATTGTTTCAATGGAACAATTTTTTACGAATTTCGTCTAAATACCCAATGCACCATCTGCCTGGACGAAGCCCGCACCCCATGTTGTGGAAGGACCGATGGCATATGCACCGGCCTGCATCGTACTTACCATGAAGCTGACTGATTGAGATCCATACATGGAGAACATAAGGGCAAAGACACCGCTTACCTGTGGACAACTGAATGAAGTACCGGATATGTATTTGTATGTATTGTCCCATGTCGGCAGAGCCAAATTCCACCCAATACCAGTAATTTCAACCTTTCCTCTTGATGAGAAATCGGCAATCACCAAGTCTGCAAAGTTGTCTTCAGGAAGGTCATCGTCAATGCCTGCGACACCATAAGCACCAGTGTAGCCATTCCATCCTGCGGCAGCCACAGAGACTGAGTTGGCAAAGTTGGCAGGATTTCCGGTGGTATTGGGACTTGGCCCGTCATTTCCGGCAGATGTAGAAACGACAATACCATTGGCCACGGCATTGTTGATGGCAGATTCAAGAGCAGCATTGGCCGAAGACGGAGCAGCCGATGGATCATAGCCCAAGCTCATGGAGATCACCATGTTCTTACCTGCCAATGCACCGTTATGGAGGGAAATGGCATAGTTGATAGCCTGAACCCATGAATCGATCATGGCAGAGTAAGTCACACTTCCACCGACCCAATAAACGACACGCAACATCACAACCTCTGCATTTGGTGCAACACCCATTACATAGTTGTTGGTCATACCCCAAGTGCTGGGAACATAATATCCAAGAATTGTTGCGGTAACCGACGTACCATGCCCTTCAGTGTCTTGATTCCAGTCGACATTGTCATAGCCGAGGGATTTGGTATAGGATTTTGAGTATTGTGAGAGAATTGAGCCGGCAGGGAACAATGAAGAGTAGCCACTACCCAATCCAGTATCCAAAACGACTACAACTGTGTCACCACCATAGCATCCTGCTGCATGTGCCTTTTCAACATCGATGGCATCATTCCACCAAGGCATGGAGCCAGTCACTCTCGGAGTTTCACCACAGCCAGTGCCACCGCCACCGCCATTGGAAACGGTAACGGAAATGGAATCGGCATTGGAGTTGCCAGCAGCATCAAAGGCAGTTGCAGAAACAGTGTGTCCACCATTTGAGGCAGTTGTTGTATCCCAGTTGAACGAGTATGGTGCAGAATAGTCAGTAAACTTCAATGCGCCGTCTACACGGAATTCGACCCTATCGACACCCACATTATCTGAAGCAGAAGCAGAAACGGTTACAGTTCCAGAAACAGTGGCACCATTGCTTGGCGCAGTAATGGACACAGTAGGAGCAGTTGTGTCCCCACCACCGCCTCCAGTAACAGTGATAGTGAAGTAGTAGTAGTCCCTACCATAACCAGAATACCTTTGAATACGGAACCAGTGGGTTGTGTCTGCCGGATTTGTAACAGTAATTGATTCATCTGCACCACTTGTCCAGCTGACTTGGGTGTAAGTAGAGCACGTATATGATCCACAACCACTTACCCTTGCTCCAGCCCGATAGTAAAGATCAAGGTCGTCGGTTGTTTGCCCATCAAGAACGGCGGAAATTTGTGATGCACCACTGGTGGTTATGTAAAATTCATCATATCGTCCACCACCAGATGAAGTAACGCTATAGTAGTAGGTTTGGCCAGAAATTGCATTTGTTACAGACCCATTTGTAAACTTTGCATCTGCCGCGACATCAGCTGCCAGCACCAATGTACCAGACAGGCTTGAAATCATGGCAAGGATCAAGAACAGAGACACAATTTTCGTTATTTTGTCCATACGATCACCTTTCAAGCAGTTCAGCGGAATCAAAACACCTTTTTTTTCACCGAACCGAATTAAAGGAAATTTTGACTCGCCGAATTACTGACGTATCTTCCAGAAATTCGAACCATATTTAAACATTGTCACATATCAATGCGGAAACATAATACCGAAAATCGTAACATTGTGCATAAATCAACATGACAATCAGATACAAAAGAAGCGAAAATTGCACCACAATAGACCAGAAATAAAAAATTGCAAGCATTCTATTCTCGGAAGCAAGAAGAGTAATTATAACATCGGGAGAAAAAAGAAGAAAAAAAGGTAATGAAAACAGCTTTGTCAGAATTTGTTTTTTATCCAACATGCATAGAGAACCGATGTTTCCCAACCAACGAATTCAGATCATGCCCAATTGTCGGCCCACCCGTTCAAATTTTTGCAATGCAAAATTAAGGTCATCCTTGGAATGTGCAGCTGAGAGCATGACCCGGATGCGCGCTTCACCCTTTGGAACGGTCGGATATCCAATCGACATTGCAAAAATGTCTTCAGAAAACAGCATTTTCGAGAATTCAGAGCTTTTCTTGGCTTCACCGATCATAATTGGTGTAATGGGAGTTTGAGTCTTGCCAGTATCAAATCCCAAGCTTTTCATTTCCTTTTGGAAATATCGTGCATTCTCCCACAGTTTTTTCACCAAACTGTCATCGTTCATGAGGATTTGAACTGCTGCAATCGAGGCTGCAACATCTGGAACGGTCATGGCAGAAGAAAACAAAAATGGACGCGCTTTCTGTTCAAGATATTCCTTCAATAGTTGTGTGCCGGCGACATATCCTCCCACTACACCCATTGCCTTGCTTAAGGTGCCAATTTCTATATCAACCTCTCCATTGTGCAAGCCGAAAAAATCTACAATTCCTCGACCATGGCTACCCAAAACACCTTCACCATGGGCATCGTCAACCATGAGAATGGCATTGTGTTCCGTGGCCAGTTTGGCAATTTCGTCAAGGGGTGCGATGTCCCCATCCATGCTGAATACTCCATCCGTAATGATAAGTTTTCTTGAATGATGACTTCCCTGCTTTAATTTTTCTTCAAGATCATGAATGTCGTTGTGAGCATAGATATACCGTTGTGCCTTCGTTAATCTTACACCATCAATGATCGAGGCATGGTTGAGTTGATCAGTGAAGATTGCATCCGCCTCGATCGCAGGGATAACCGCTTGGTTGGCTACGAAACCTGATTGGAGGCCCAATGTGGCTTCAACACCCTTGAAGTCAGCCAATATTCGTTCAAGCTCTCGGTGAATGGCCATTGTCCCTGCAATTGAACGGACAGCCCCAGGTCCCACCCCATACTGATCCAAAATTGATTTGGCCGCTTCAACAAGTTTAGGATGTCCAGCAAGTCCCAAGTAGTTGTTTGAACACAAGTTCAGAACCTTTTTTCCATCAATTGTGAGCCAAGCCCCCTGAGGAGAGGAAATGGTTCGAATTGTATTGTACAGCCCCACATCTCTCAATCGTTGAAGCTCGTCCTTCATAAAATCCAATTTGCCCATACGTTCCATTTCAAGCCGTTTTTTTAACTTGTAAGGATGGGGAACTGAATTTTTGTGAATTACTCACGATGATTGGTCAACTTTTGAATTGAACTCACGAATATGCATTTTTACGGGAGATTGACCAGGAACTTCAGTATAATGGCTTTCTTGGCTTCTCAGGAGTTTGCTTTTCTTTTCCCTTCGCCGTATCCAAGGCGGCCTGAGGGAATAGGTCCATTGCTGTACCAAAATAAGGAATTTAATAAGTCGATCCTTTTCGATTGTGATCCGGTAGGCCCCCTTGGAACCGCCAGCTGTTTCAGCCATGGCCAATTGTCCCAACCGTTCCAAATCAACTTTGATTCGGTAATGGTTTCGGACGCTGACACTGTAATAATTTGGCATTTCATCGGGAGTGACCAAGATAATGACAGCACCCCATTCGCCAGCCAAATGTCCGGCAATAGTCCCTCTTGCTTTGCCAAAATCATTGCGATCCAAGCAGAATACGGCAAGAATTCGCGGATTGTGTGAAACTTCCAGCACGTCTGCATTCCTTACAACATATCGATACAGTCGATCCCGATGTCTGTTTGCCTTTTTGGCAAGTTCAAGGATTTCCTTGTGGGACGCAAAGCGGAGGTTCGGGTTAGAAACAAGCTCACGGCTGATTCTATGGAGAAAACTTCGCTTTTTCCACGCGGCCCAAGCAACGGCAGCTTGCAGCAAACGAAGGCCTTCTTTTTCGTGAAGCATGTCTCTGGCCTCATGGAAGCTAATTTCTCGATCCGACAATGCGCCAAGCTTTCGGAATCGTTCCGTGTCAGGGGTACCAAGGTATTCCTGAATAATTGATGCTGCCGCAGTTCCAATTTCACCGAGATGGACGATTACGCCAGCATCTTCAAGTGCCGGAACCAATGTCTGCCCGTTGAACTTATTGGAATGACTATCGAAGTAGAGGATTCGTATGCCCAGAGAGTTCATTTTTCGGGCAAGCTCTGCAAATTCCCTTATTGACCCGCGGTTTATTCCCACATCTACGATGTAGACATCCAAATCGGAAAGATCGGAGATTTGGGCCTGTGACGTTTCCACTTTGTGAAGGAAACGCCGCATGGAATCAGTAAGGGAACGAGCAGTCACGAACTTTATTTGATAGCTGTCCGGGTATTGTTTTGCAACAATCACCGCAGACATTAGTCCGTCAACATCTTCATCAGCAAATATCACAGCTGAATTCCTTGGCACCCAGCTTTGGTTATTTTTTTGCTGGGTCATGATTTCTCAACAAACTAGTATTGGCAATAGACAACTTAATTATTTCGTAATGAGACAAGCACAATGATCGCTCAAAAATAATTCGGCAAGCTCAACAATTCAAAGCGTTCATGCAGTTTAGGAGAAACAGGTTTTGTCAAGGATATCATTGAGAACGTAGGCGACAATGGGGAAGGCCGCTTTGGGGTGGAAATACGAGAAATGATGTCCGGAAATAAGGTAAACTCGATGCAGCGGTTCTCCCCTCAACGGATCAGGGGGAGAAGGTGCCAAAAATTGAGGAGTGTATGTTGTCAAATCGATGATTTGTGATTCTGAGAAAACATAGAATGCATCCGCACCAAAAGCCTGATCACGGTTCCCTACAATGAAGTATGTGTTCGAACCAAGGACTGTTTCAATTTCTGAAGAAGAATATAGGATATTGGGGCTAGCTTCAGGGGAAAACCATTTTCTTATTGAAGAAAGAAGAGTCTGCCAATAAGGCCCATGCAGTTCCTCCATAATTGAAACCCATCCGCTGATTCGATAGTGGCGGACGGTAAAGAACATGCTGATGTTCTGCAAAGAAGTTTCTGAAAAGTGAAGACCAGTCCCAATGAAAATTCCAATCAATTCATCGGAAGCGTCCGACAGCTCCTTCCAATTTTTGATGGCAAATATTGCACCCAGACTAAATCCCACATATACAATTTTTCTTCTTTCCACACAAGGCAAAACAACGGAAAGATATTGGGAGTTCGCTTCTTCATAGGTCAATTCACGATCAGATTTCAACTGAAGCGAACCGTGTCCAGGCAAATCTATGGAATAGATTGTACTGAATCTTGTACGCAGACAGGCAACTAAGGGATGGTTTGCATCATAGGACGATTGGGTCGAACCATGCACTACGATCGCTACCCAATCAGTGATGTCATCTCCCTCGATGGCTTGAATCCCTTTCACATCTGAGACCTAGAAGGGATAATTAATAGGATTAAGATATGTACAAAAATTAAGGAACCATTTCAAAAACTGCATCATCTGCAGGCTTCAAAAGGTTCCACCCCACAAGAGTCAAGACAAACTGTTCATAGTTTCTCGCATTCCCAGGAATTTTATATTCAAGGTTTTCACCCAAAACTTATCCGTCGGCTGTTGAGGATTGTTGCATTTTGTAATGGATTTCCGTTTTCCACAGTTCATCATAAGGCAATTCACTTGCGGGAGTGGCAAAATTATTCCGAACCCTTACACGGAAAACCTCAATTTGATCAAGGCGAGCGGGGGAAAAATGTGATCCATTTTTGGGATGCCGATACTCAAACACTTTCATGTTCTTGTGGAAACGAAGAGCGATCGTGGGGGTGGTTCTGATTTTATAGGCAAATGCACCGACCAACAAGGCAACCAGAACTGGTGGGAAAAAAGTGCCAGTGGACAGCACGTTGGTCAATGGAAGCAGAATAATTGTCAAAAGAATAGCACCCACCAAGCTGATAAGTGCTGCAACCAATGGATCATCGGAAACGCTTACCCACGCGACATCGGGAGATGAAGAATCCATGGTTTTCTGCCTTGAGGCAAAATTATTAGTGTTTCTATAACAGTATTTTTTAAGAAATTTGGTTGTAAGGAGATGAGGGCACTGGCACTTATTCGAAAGGAAGATGCTGGTGTCCATCAGGAGTGTTGCCTAATGGCAAGAATGCATTCAAGAAAGAAAGGAAAAGCAAAATCACGAAAACCCTATGTTACAGAAGTGCCTGAATGGGTTCCTCTTTCTGCAAAGGAAGTTGAGGAAATGGTTGTTCAGCTTTACAGGAAAGGTACACCTATGGCACAAATAGGCATCATTTTAAGAGACCAATATGGCGTTCCAAACATCAAGTTGGTTACGGGAAAAAAAGTTTCAAAAATACTTGAAGAAGCAAAATTGAAACCAGATTTCCCAGAAGATTTGATCAACTTGATCAAAAGGGCGATGAATCTCCGGAACCACCTTTCAGAAAACAAGAAAGACTTGAGCTCCACCCACGGGCTCAAAAGAATTGAATCAAAGATCTACAGATTGGCAAAGTACTATAGAGAATCTGGCAGAATTCCAGCAGATTGGAAGTACGACCACACAAAGGCATCCGTTCTTTTGAGATAAGCCAAATTCAAACCTTCAGTCCACTCGTTGAAAGCGGATTACCATCACATCATGTAATTTTTGTCTGCGCTGATGGAATGAATATTGTTTGGGCAGAACAAGTTTATCCGAAAAATACTCCACCGTCCTCCATCCATGAGATGCAGCCAATTGGTCAAAAAATGCGACATTTTGTGTTATGCCGTCTACAAGCGCGTAAACATTATTCGCATATTCAAAGGCCTTTTCCAGAAAATGCCTATCACGGTACTGCCCCTGCTGAATTCCAAAAGGGGGATTTGTAAAGACGGTATCGATGGCTAAAGGAGGATTCCATTCCAAAGCATTGGCATGGATCGGTGTAACAGTTGTATTCAGACGGAGAGCATTCTGTTCCAATGTCTGAAGGTTTTCATGATCTAGCTCAACAGCAAAAACTTGCTTTGCCCCAAGCAATGAAGCACCAATTGCAAAGATTCCAGTGCCTGCACACAAATCAACCACATTTAGACCGTTAACATGACCAAGTAGGTAGGCCCTGTGCAATATGCTTGCAACGATTCGGGGCGGAGTCTGATATTGCTCAAGCTCAAGTTTGGGGTTAGGAAATGTGGCAATGTTTTGAGACAGCACAATTTCGAGATCCTGACGTTTCATGAGGTGTCACTTTGTCTGTCCTTTACCAAATATTTGCGAAACTTTTGTTCCCGAATCAATGAAAACCGCATGGGATAGGGGTAAATTGCCTCACCGCCACATTCAGGACAGATTGTCTTCAAGGTGTACCTGCCGCAATCCCTGCATTTTCGAAGTGTTTTCAATGGCAACCCACCATTTATTTTTTATGAAGTTCCCGCTCTGTAAAGGCCACATCAAGTTCAAGTTGCTCAGCTTTTTTCTGTATTATGTCCTTTGCCAGACGTTTTGCATCTTCTACTTCTTCATAGTACTTGCTTGCCAAATACAAACGGTACTTTGGAGCTCCAACAGAGATAAGTTCAAATTCAATGTCAGTGATTTTTGCCAATTCTTCTTCGGCAGCCATAAGAGCCTCCTTGATGCGGAAGACACCATCAGGAGCAAAGGAACGAAGGCCAATAATGACTTCATGCTCAGCAATGCTTATTTTGATGCTTGCAGTTGCAATTTCCACGATTACCTGTTTGAGGTCATCGGGAAGATTCAAGTTTTCCAATGCCAATTCACCATCAGTTGCAACCGCTTCAAAACCGGCATAAAGAGTATAATAATGAGCCTTAAATCCAGGAACGATAATTTCTTCTATTTCTTCAGGGGTTTTTCCGACTCTCTCTGCAATTAGTCTCACAATTGCCTTGGCGGACATTGTCAAACGATATTCACGGATCTTTTCCTTTTTCTGCTGATCCGATACTCTTTTGATGCTTATGTCCACCTGCCCTGTTGACTTGTCCACCCTCATAACTTTGGCAACCACCTGCTGATCAATCCGCACGTGGTTACGAATATTTCTAATCCATGTAGGGGCAACTTCTGAAATATGGCAGTACGCGTCGACGCCAGGGTATTCCAACAGTTTTGCATAGACACCATGGCCAACAATTTTTGAAATGGTAGCCACGACCAACTCATTTTTTTGAGGCAGGTTTTGATCCAGCTCTATCTCTTCTTCACTCATCAAACTAATAAAGCAATGAGTGGCATAAAAGGATAAAGATATACATCATCTTTTTGATAAGACTCTTTTTTTAGAAGACTAATGGAAATTGTCAGCACACCGTTTGATCTGTTTGAAGGAGCACCTGAAAAAAAGATAGAGGCGAAATCACCATCCACGCCAACACGGTTTTGGATTACCAAAGGAATTGGGGAGAGCGACACTTCCGAACTGAATGCATTTGATGCGGCATTGGTAGACGGAGGGATTGGACATCTTAATTTGATTATTTATTCCTCTATAATTCCAGGAAATGCCGTACCTCTGCAATTGCCGGTTGAAGTCCCTCCAGGAAGCAGAACAGGCACAATACTTGCCAAGGAAAAGGGAAGAAGAAATGAATTGATCAGCAGCGGGATAGCCATTGCAAAAATAGAAAGACCAACTGAACATTACATTGTTTTTGAATCTCATGGTAATTCATCAGCCAAACAGTTAGAGAAAGTTTTGATGCACTCAATACAGGAAGCTGGTGAAGTAAGAGGGGAAACAGTCAGCCGAGCATACATCCAAACGGTTGAAAGAAAGGTTTCAAAGCAATATGGATGTGCAATTGTGGCCATTGTGTTTGATCCTACAACATATGATTAAATTTCAGACACTTTCTTAGCCAATTCTATAAAAATGTCGCCCAATCTTTTGGGATCTGCCAAACGAAAGCCAGAAAAAAGGGAATCCATGAGGGCACCAGTGTTTTCAGTGAAAAACTTTTT
>JALUTL010000263.1 GCA_027016475.1 Candidatus Heimdallarchaeota archaeon | reverse complement strand
CGAAATTTTGAAGCTGCTCTGCAAGCAAAAACATGGTTGAAATTATTAGGACATATCCCATCATTCCTAAAATAAGCCCGCTCAAAAAGGCTAACATATTCACATCACGACTAATATCAACATATTTCAGAATTTCAACATAATATTGGAATGCAGGAATAATCGTAATTATACCAGAAATCAGTAGTACCCTAACGCAGAGTGTCATCTTCCTTGGCAATGGATATGTATAGAAGCTCATATTTGCAGTGCGATATTCATATTGTATGTATGGAATGGAAAGGACAATGAACCCAATAAATGAGAAAACAATTAGAAGATTCAAATAATTTTCCAAATGACTTTGCGTTTCAACTGAAAATGAATAAATCGGATTCCCTTCGATATCATTCTCTACAGAGGGAGTACATTCAGAACTGTTGGAACACCTGATGTAAATAATGCGAAGGTACAGTAGATAGGATGACAGAAGGAAGTTGGAGTGAGTTAAGCTCATACTTCATTGAGAGAAGCACTTTCTTCAGGATCGAATGAGAAGGCGATGCAGGAATTAAAGAATCCATATGGAAAAGTAATTATTTTTTAGTATTGACACACATGTAATGCAAAACACCAAATATTCAGGGAAAACCTTAAAATAGTATAAAGAGTCAAAGTTTTTAAGTTTGCATCAGCAAAGTGAAAGGTTTGTCAATAAAATTTATGGGCACAAGTTCACACAAGGTTATTTAAGATAAATTGGCTTGACAAAAATTCAACTCCCACTAGCGCCTGTAGGCGAAACAAACATAAGGAGATTCACACCCTTTAGCCTATGGATACTTTTTCG
The DNA here is from genome assembly GCA_027016475.1 of Candidatus Heimdallarchaeota archaeon. Taxonomy (GTDB): domain Archaea; phylum Asgardarchaeota; class Heimdallarchaeia; order Heimdallarchaeales; family Kariarchaeaceae; genus WAKA01. The sequence goes on along the minus strand of JALUTL010000263.1, from coordinate 2,732 downwards.
CTTGGAACGCAATTGTCTGCCAGCATGATTTACCAGCTTCTGAATCCAAATATTACGGTGGAAATCAGTGCCGAAACTGTTGAACGGGTAACAAAATGCAGATCCATGCTTGAGGATGAAATCGACAAAAAAAAGCCAATCTATGGTGTTTCAACTGGATTTGGACAGTTGGCCAGCCAATGGATAGATCCAGACAAACTTGATCAGCTTCAGGTGAACCTTATTCGATCCCATGCGGCAGGAATGGGGGAAGCAATCCCGAAGGACATCACTCGAACTGCCATGATCCTGCTTGCAAATTCCCTTGCAAAAGGCCATTCAGGCATCCGTATGCAGACATTGGAATTACTCAAGGAATTCATAAATTTTGACGCCGTTCCGGTCACATACAGATATGGAAGCCTAGGGGCTTCGGGAGATTTGGCCCCTTTGGCCCATATCGCGTTGGCTCTCATTGGTGAAGGAAAAGTTGAGTACCATAACCATACCATCTCCGCCCAAGAGTTCTTCCAAAGGACTGGACTGACGCCATTGACACTTAAAGCCAAGGAAGGACTGGCACTTATCAATGGCACACATTTTATTACAGCCTATGCCATCCATTTTCTAGATAAAGCAAAAAAACTGTTGGGCCTGAGCACGGTAGCATCGGCATTGTCTATTGAAGCACTTCGAGGATCAGCCACACCATTTGATGAACGCATCACCAATCTGCGACCTCATAAAGGACAAAAAATCATTGCAGAACGCATCCATAACCTCCTCAAAGGAAGCAAAATCATTCAGTCGCACAGGGATCCCAATGTTGACAAGAAGGTGCAGGATCCTTATTCTCTCAGGTGTATCCCTCAGGTAATGGGAGCTGTATGGGATGCGTTGGCACACCTTGAGCAGAAGGTGGTGATAGAGGTGAATTCCGTGACCGACAACCCTTTGATTTTTCCTGAAGACGCTGAAGTTCTCAGTGGGGGAAATTTTCATGGTGAACCATTGGTCCTTCCATTGGAATATGCAACATTGGCAATAACTGAATGGGCAAACATCACAGAAAGAAGAATCAACAGGCTTGTCCACCCCTCAACAAAGGAACTCCCTGCCTTTCTTGCATCAAATCCAGGGCTAGAATCAGGTTACATGATACCACACTACACTGTTGCGGCAATTGTCAACAGAATGAGAACATTGTCCCACCCAGCAGCATCTGACAACATCCCTGTCTCAGGAGATCAGGAAGATCACGTCTCAATGGGAATGGGAAGTGCAACAAAGGCGTACGAAGTAATTGATATGGCAACCATCGTTGTCGCAGCAGAGATGCATATGGCCATTAGAGGACTGAATATGCAACCATCAAGACCAAAATCCAGCCACAAATTGGAAAAAATCATCACTGCCTATAATGAAAATGTCCAGTTTGTGCCTGAAGACCATTATGTCAGAAAATCTTGGATTGAAGCAATTGACACCATGATGAAGGAACAATTTCTTGACCTGACCGGACCATTCAGCTTGTTTGTAGAATAAAGTACACACATTTCATAGCCGTGTTGCTACAATTCCCGATAAACTAGTTTAAATAGTTTCTTGAGAAAACTTTAACAGTGTCTAGCCCGTCCGATGATTTCTTCAGGTAGTTCATGGAATTCCTCCAAACCCATCCCGAGTATCGGGAGAAGTTGGCCGAGATGCTCAGCCCCACCCAATTTGTCAAAAGGGATGAGTTGACTGAACTGTTGGAGGAAATCAAGCAGTTGAGGATAGAGTCCAACCAACGTTTTGAGACCTTGCAGGAGCAGATGGACAAACGCTTCGAGCAGGTGGATAAGCGTTTTGAGGCCCTGATTGCCGAAATGAATAAGCGATTTGAGCAGGTAGACAAGCGGTTTGAACAAGTGAACAAACGATTTGAGCAGGGGGACTACAAGTTTGATAAAGTGTTCCAAAGGCTCGACGATATGTCCACTGCATTTGGACATGACTTTGAGGAGTTCAACTCCCTGTGGCTTCAGGAATACTTGATTGCTCAGGGCTATCCAAAGCTGACCATCAAGAAGAGAACCTTTGTAGACCAGAACTACGAGGTATTTCCAGATTCAACCGATGTGGAGGTGGATGTTTACAATGAGGAGCCATTGGTGATCGGTGAAGTCACTGCAATCACAAGAAACATAGCTAAAATAACAATATTCATGAGAAAGGTTCAGTTCCTAAAAAAAATGAAAGGAAAAGAACCGAAGGTATTTTGCGTAACTTACGGGTTTCACCCGAAAATCCGTGATGAAGCCCTTCGACTGCTGGAGGAAGCAAGAGTGAAAGTGTTTACCCTGCGCCAAAGAGACATGAATGCATTAGAATGATCCAAATTTGGGACTCATCCAACAATCAATAAACGACCTCTTAAATAATCCAAGTTCAATGGCAATTTGTGAGTCAATCAGATAAAATCGAAGGCGTTGCAGCAACCCGAATGAAGCTTTTGGAACTGCGAGGCAAGGTCAAGCTCGCTCAGCACGGCCATGATTTGCTCAAGGAAAAAATGGATGCCCTTATCATAGAATTCTATGATGTCCTCAGTGAAGTCAAAGATGCTCAGTCTGAAGCATCTGCTGTCCTCGAAGAGGCACACAAAAAACTCCGGTTCGCAGCACTCCAAATCGGAACCGCAACATTACGAAACCTCGGAGAAATCTCCCCTGAAACAATTACACTCAAAACAAGTACCAGAAACATCA
>JALUTL010000262.1 GCA_027016475.1 Candidatus Heimdallarchaeota archaeon | reverse complement strand
TCGGTGCAGACCAAAACGGGAATCCTGTCCTGATCGCCAACAGGAATGGCCAGCAGTTCCTGATTGAAGGTATTGTGGCAGGCATGCTCATGTTTTTGGGGGCAATCGGCCTGTATCTTCTCAAGGAAGCTCCAAGCAACCCGCATGACACGGGCAGGGCAACCATGATGATGACCCTTTCAATTGTCATTCTCTTTGTCACATTCGTCTCACTGGAACGTATGATGAACTTCAAAAGCTAGCATTTGCCATTCTGTAATGAAAAATGCTTATATGTCTGCAAGACATTAGTCAATTGTGTCTGAACGATTCAATGGCCTAATGATAAACAGGTTGCTTGTCCTCCTGCAAATCATTTTCATTCCGATCTATTTCATATTCTACACCATTTTCTGGAACAAGACGCTCATCGAAAATTTCGAACAAACGGTGGATGCCATTCCCTTCCTTTCGATCAGCAAGGACATGATCCCCGTCATCATCAATTTGGGGGTGCCGATCCTGTTTTCCGCCCCTTGGCTCATCTTCAGCATCATTCGGGCAAACAGGATCGCCAATGCATATGAGCTCATGGGAAGGGCCATGGGAAAGGTGCGTATCGACCAGAAGCTGTTCTATGGGGTCAACGCCGTATTCGTCCTTGTCTTCATCATTCTTCCGTACTTCAGTCCATTGATCACAATCGTCGCCATTTTCGTTGCCTCAAGAATCCTGCTCAGAAAGGCGTACATCGGCAGGTTCCATTGGGCAATCTGGGTCTTACCGGCAATCGTCCTCTCAATCTTCCCGGCACTCATCGCATGGGCCTTCTATGCACGGTATGTCGAGCTCTGGAACAACGTCTATGCCGTTTGGCAAAGCAACATCAATGCAATGTTCGGATTCGGCCTCAGCCTTGCCATTGCCATCGCCATCGGAAACTTCATCCTCTTCCTCATGATCGGCGCAAAACAGTACGGCACACGGGATGAAGTCAACTATGGACTTGTCATGGTACTCAAATTCGCAATTTTCACCATCATGCTCCTCATCTACTTTTCAGACCCCACCAACATCGTCTTCACAATAGCAAACGCAATTGCCCTCGTGCTTGGCATCCTCCAGTTCGTCCTCGCCCGAATCAAAAATGTCAATGTCGAGGAGAACGCCAATGTCGGACTGCTCATGATACCCATATTTGCAGCAGCAAACTTTGTGTCTGAACAGTTCCCCTCAAAGGCAATCGTCATCGTCCTTGCAGCCATCATATTCTTTGCCCTCTTCTTCCTTGCCTACAGATACGCAGAGGATGAAGACCTTGTCGACTGATGGACAATGATCTTCCAGCCATCGGCTTCACCCTACCTCCTCTGTTCTGAGGCATCGGGCTCATGGATCATCCCCCAACTGATCCAAACCTCACCCTATCCAACCGTCCTCATCGACTGCCAAGAAAAGATCCCTGCAATCACCGATCCACAGACAACCATCCTTCAAGTCAAAAACAGGGAACAGCTCCTCTCCCTTTTCATCGATCTTCCCCGGATACTGCCAAAATCAAAACGAACCATCATCGTATCAGGAATCCCCGCACTCCTGCGAACCATCCACTCAAACCCCGACTACAAATTCCTTAACAGACGAATCTATGCATTCTGCCTCAAAGTCCTGTCAGAAGTCCACAAAGCACACCACACCATCATCATCTCATACTTGGAAAACAACATGCCCGTCTACCCAGAACCGACAGAATACTACATCAGAAAACCATACTACATCATCCACGGAAATGACATCAAACAGTTCAATCCCTGAAGACCAAATCCGAAACATCTATATGGCACACCTGTACGATAAAATTGTGAAGGTTCACCTTGCAATCCTTGCTGACCCTGCAAAAATCGAGCTCTACACCGAAGAATTCTACCAGCTCTTCGCCTATGACCAGCTCAATACTTCATTCGCACTCATAGGAGCATCCGAACGATTCGTCTCCGCTATCAAGTACAAGAAAATGTTCAATAAAATCAAGGAAAACATCAGCAAAAGAACCTACACAACTTATGTCCCCGGACTGACACCAGAAAAGCACAAGCACAAACCTGAAGCCGCAATCGGACTCTTCCCGTCCGCAACAAACCACCTCATCAGAGGACCAAAATTCATCTTCGCACCATTCCCCATAAACTCTACCTCAAAATACCTCAAGTTCAAGGCAAAAACTCTCACAAAAATGCTCTCACCATTCCTCAGGGCACAGATCATCCCCCTTGCATACTACCCAATGGGAGGAAAGGCTGCAAAACGCACAAAGGCAGACACATCAACCGATCCCATCAAAATCGCCCAACGGTTCGCTCTCGCAAGAACTGACAGATTCTTCAAATGGTTCTACCTCGAAGCAGGGTCAGGACAGCAGTCCCTCCCCATAGAAACAATCCAAGAAGTACTCAAAGTCCAGCAGAACAACAACGAAACAATCATCCCAAACACAATCTACGGAGGAGGAATCAGAAATCCACAACTCACAAGAGAAATACTCAACCAACCACTCATCCCACAAGTCATCGTCATCGGAAACATATCTGAAGAAGATGTCCAAATGTCTTACAGAATACTCGATCAAGTCCAGCAGTTCAACCAAAACTACCCAAGCTCAACCCCATAACGCTGCGCAATCCGCAAGGCAGCCTCCTCGTGACGACTCCGACCCTCCACACGCTTCGACGTGTTCGTTTCATTCACTATCTCCAAACGACCAACAGAACCAAACTCCTTGAACAAAAGATCAACGATCGGCTCATTGTACTCAGAACCACCCGACCCGATCCGAATGATCAGCTCCTCAAAATCAAGAAGTCTAAGCTCGTTCCGCAACCACTCAACCATCCGGTCAAAATCTACAAACTTCCGTGTCCCGACTATGTCACCACGAAAAATGATCCCGATCCCAACTGTCTTGCCAGGATCAACACCAACTAAACACACACCGCTCAAATCACCATACAAAATACCGTTGATGCCAGACATCAGACTCGTCAACGTCAAACTCCGAAAACTCGTAAAACGAAGAACCCGATCATGAACCAAATCCAAATACTCATGAAGACCAGTCACAACTATGTCACTGTCACGAACACTCCCGGAATCCAACGTATGAACAACCCGTGAAAAACGTGAAGAAAGCAACTCCTGGGCCTTGTACGCCATACGAAAATCCGATGTCAACAAAACTATCCGAACTCTGCTTTCCAACAAATTTACCTACCATTCCTCCATTAATCAATATTTCCAATCAATACCAAAATCACCCCAAAATGCCACAAACCAAATCATCAACACGGCGGGAAAAATACCACTCACCTGCCAATAAACGGAAAATGAGTCTGCAACGTGCCTATAGCAAGAACCAAGCTTTGGTGCCATTCATAAATTTAGGCCATCCTGCAATAGGAAATTTTGGTGCTATCAAAACATTTACAGTGATTTTTCGGAACGAACAGTCTGAAAACAGAACTCTTCAGGCATTTTCGAAAAATAAGGAAAAGCCATACCCATAAAACTCGAAACGAACACGGCACCCCATAGGTTTCGAAAAATAGACTGTTTTTTTAT
>JALUTL010000261.1 GCA_027016475.1 Candidatus Heimdallarchaeota archaeon | reverse complement strand
ATGGTCGCCATTGCAAAGGGAGATTCACCGTTTGTCCAAAAGCTCAATGAGCTTTATGAAAGGGTTCTAGGGTCACCTTCCGAATTGCGGGTGCTTCCATTTCAAGTCGAGGATTTGATCAAAAAATATGATGAATATAGATTGACATTAGTGAAATGATTGAATAAATTGGCTTATTTTAGTCAGACCATCAGCAATTGTGTCCTCTGGAACTGCAAAGCAGATTCGGAAAGCACTTTCGCCATGAGGACCAAACCCTATCCCAGGGGTCACAGAGACTGCCTTTTCTTTGAGCAGTGCGGCAGCCCACTTCGCAGAATCTGTGGAATCAGGCAGCATGAACCATCCGTACATTGCCCCTTGAGGAGGTTGCAAGTCCAATCCAAGTTCGGAGCTCAGTTTGACCATAAGATGCCTACGAGGAAACATTACCTCCTGTATTTTTTTCCTCATTTCATCAATTGATTTGAGTGCAGTGACAGCAGCATATTGGGAGAAGATTGGAGCACAGCTTGCAGTAAGCTGCATGACTTTGTTGATTTCCTTTGACAGAAGCTCATTGGTAATAGTATAGCCAACCCTGTACCCAGTCATGGCGAATGTCTTTGAAAATCCGTTGACAATGACACCATTGTCTTCCCAATTCTTGATTGCAGCCAAGGACGTGAACTGATTGTCGGGATAGACATATTCATTGTAGATTTCGTCACTTACCAGCAACAGACCATGTTGAATGCAGAAATCATAGAGCTTTTGTAGGTTCTGACGAGGAATGATCTGCCCGGTTGGGTTGCAGGGACTGTTCACAATCACAGCCTTTGTTCTGTCGTCGATAAGTCTTTCAAGCCCGTCTTCATTAAATGAGAAATCAGTACCTATTCTGACAAATTTGGGGACACAGCCAAGAGATTCAACAATGGACTGGTATGATACCCACGAAGGATCCAAAATGATCACATTGTCCCCAGGATTGCAAACAGCCCAGATTGCTGCAAAAATCCCCAATTTTCCTCCGGTTGTTACCACGACTTGAGTTTCAGGATTGACCTGAACTCTATAGTATTCTGAGATCGCGGTTCTCAATTCAATTATGCCTTTGCTTTCGGTGTACTGTACATAGCCACCCTTTACATAGTCTGCAGTTGCATCCAAAATCTGGGGCAACGGAAGAAAATCAGGTTGCCCAATTGCGAAATTGACAACAGGAATCCCATTGCGCATCATTCGCTTGCTTTCTGCAAAAATTTCGGCAGTTACAGATCCGACGACCTTGGACAGGTTTGCTGACAACTTTTCCGGTTTCAATTTCAAGTTGAGATTGGAAATCACCTTAATAAATAAGATGACCAAATCCTATGAAGAAGGGAGAAAAAGGAGAATTTCAAACCATTTGATACTGCGCGACAATGTCGCGCCAAATGTGATAAAAATTGCTCGTTTTTCATCGGTATATCTTTTCAAATTCGCCATTCTATTTAAGTCAAAGTAATATTTTTTCAGTACGTTTTGGAAAGGCAGTTTGGAGCCAACGCAAACAATTTGGCGGGAAATTGAATTATACGCGAAAATGGGGTTAGAGCATTTCTTTCATGAGAACAAACGACGCTTGGCATAATATTTATAGATAGGAGTGAGCAAAGATGGTTAGGATAATGTCCGATGGTCAATGATGAATCATCATTGGCTCTTGGAACAGAATGAGGAAGGAACCATGAAGCTAAAGGAAATCGCCGCACACGCAATAGAAATTATCAAACAACGAGGAACAGAAGGGATAAACAATGCAGAGTTGGCCAAAATAGTCGGTACGCCAAAACGGAGAGTCTACGATGTCATCGCCATTCTTAAAGCAGCCAATTTGATTACGACGGAGCGGGATGGAGCAGGAACCCGGATATACTGGGTTGAGGATCAAGAAAACGTTTCCAAAGAAATGTCCTCACAAACGCTTTTTGCCTCGAAGCTCAAAGTTGTGACAGAAGGGTCAATCTACAATGTTGCAAACCGTGGATCCGAAGTTGTAATTGAATTGGATGATTACGCAAAGCTTTCAATTGAGCCTGTCAATGAATAAAATTTAGTCAAGTGAGCCTGATCGATCGTAAACAAAAATTCCGTCCATAAATGTTTTGGGGGATTTTCTCCTTTTTCCATGAAGTCTAGTGATTTCTTGTATGTTGCCACAAGTCTGTCCAACTTTTTCTTTGTCAATGCCAGACACATAGACGTCTTCCCCGTCAACTGTTACAGAAACACCTGGAAGGACTTTTGCATATCGCGGTTTCCGTCCACCATAAAGGTTTTCGATCTTCACTTTGTCCCCTTCGGGAATGATTTTGATGGGGAAGTGTGAAAAGACGACTTTCATGGCATATTTAAAGCCCGCAGTTGTCCCCTGTATCATGTTCCTGATATGTGCCTCTACAGCACCAAGAACGGCCTTTTCTTTGCTTTTTGGGAAAAGGGCGGTCAAGGTCAAGGTTTTGTCTTTGAGATCAAAGATGAGGTTGCTGTAAGAGAAGTCTCTCGTCAGTTCACCTTTGGGGCCCTTTACGGTTACAGTTGAATCATTGACTGTAAGCGTTACATCATCGGGTATTTCTATGGTCTTTTGGAGTCGTGCGTACATTCTGTTCACCCCTAGTAGACGTAGGCCAGCAATCGCCCACCGACATGGTTGGTTATTGCTTCTCTCTGGGTCATGACACCCAGCGGTGTTGACATCACCAATATGCCAAAATTGACAGCAGGAAGATACTGCTTTTCGAACTGGTCGATTTCGCTTACCTTGGCAGGAAGTCTAGGTTTGATGACTGCGCATTTGTTGATTCGCCCCAGCAGTTGAACCTTGAACTGTCCACCTTGGGCATCTTCTACGCGTTCAAACTCACCGACATAGCCAGATTTTTGCAGTGTGGCAAGGACATTCTGGATCAGATTGCTTGTGGGCCTGATGTAGACCTCTTTTTTTCCAGCCCTGTCATAGGTATTGATTTTGGAAAGTGCATCTGCCAATGGATCAAACTGCATGATTATCCACCTCGGTCTCCAAACGTTTGAAATCCAAGCTCCTTGGCAACTTCTCGAAAGCACCGCCTACAGATCAGCAGATCCGCACGCCTGATGATACCCCGATGAGTGCCACAGCGCCGGCACCTACGGGTTCCTCGTCCAACAACACGTTCCTTTTTAGTTGTCTTCATGTTCTTTTTCTCTCCTTATGCCTATTCAGGTCAGCCGTTAGGCTACCTTTACTGCAGGATTAAGTTTCTTATGGATTTATACTTTTAAAATCTAGACATGAATTACAGTTGCAGGCCTGCAATTGCCCAACTTTCATAAGCAATGGGAACACAGAAAGGATATGGAGGTCAAATTGAATGGATACAACGCCTTAGTCGGCGGCAGTACCCAAGGGATTGGGCTCGCCATAGCGCGGGCATTGAACGCTTCAGGGGCCAATGTGACGTTGATAGCCCGCAATGAAGAAAAATTAGAGGAAATTACCAAGGGTCTAAAAAATGCGGATTACATTGTTGCTGATTTCCTGAAGCCAGATCAGGTGAAAAGCAAGGTTGAAAGCCATGGGAAACAATTCCACATTTTGGTGAACAATACGGGTGGGCCACCGGGTGGAAGGGCAATCGATGCAAAGCCAGAGGAATTTCTCACTGCATTCAAGCAACATTTGATTTGCAATCAAATATTGGTACAGCATTCAGTGCCGTTCATGAAAAAGGAGAGATATGGAAGAATAATCAACATCATTTCAACCTCTGTCAAGCAACCCATTCCCATGTTGGGAGTATCCAACACAATACGGGGTGCAGTAGCAAACTGGGCGAAAACCCTCGCCAATGAGCTTGGGGAATTTGGTATAACGGTCAACAACATCCTCCCCGGAACTGTGCGAACTGGAAGGCTGATTTCAATCATTCAAGACAAGGCCAAACGTGAAGGAAAAGCATTGGAGATGGTAGAACAGGAAATGATTGAAACGATTCCTGCAAAACGGTTTGCTTCACCAGAGGAACTGGCATATGCCGCGGTATTTTTGGCATCTCCTCAGGCCAGTTACATCAATGGAATAAATCTACCTGTGGATGGAGGAAGAACTAAATCGCTTTGATCTTTTTTTCTGCTTGTTTCCAAAAAATTTTGAAGCGATTGGTCTATTGAGAGTTGATGCAGGTTTCAGAACGAGTAGGAAGTATGAAATACGCAATTCGGGATGTCCAACAGGTTGCAAACCGAATGAAAAAGGAAGGACATGATATTCTTTTTTTCAATATTGGTGACCCCAATAAGTTTGATTTTGAAGTTCCCCAAACAATGCAGGACGCATTGGCAAAATATGGGAGCATGGGGAACTATTCCCAATCAGAAGGAGATGAATACGTCAGGAAGAAAATTGCGGAATATGAACATGCAAAATATCATATCAATTTGGATCCAGACGAGGTTATTTTTACTCAAGGGGTCAGTGAGGGCATTCTTTACCTGTTTCTTTCCTTCATCAATCCAGGTGACAAGGTTTTGGTACCTGCACCGACATATCCCGCCTATCAAAGCATTGCCACAGTCAGCCAAGCAAAAATGGAGGCCTATAGGTGCATTGAAGAAGAGGGCTGGGCTCCTGACCTAGATGACATCAGGCAAAAGATTGACAGCACCACCAAACTAGTTGTAGTCATCAACCCCAACAACCCAACTGGTGCAGTTTACCCTGAAAACACCTTGCGAGAACTAGTAAACATCGTTGGGGAATATGATGTGGCAATTGTTTCGGATGAGATTTACGACAGGATGATATTGGACAATGGTGTCAAATACACATCAATGTCCCAATTGGCAAATGATGTCCCCGTAGTTGTTTTCAATGGATTTTCAAAAAATTATCTCGCACCGGGCTGGCGAGCGGCCTATATGTACCGAGTTGATACCCAAGGCAAAATAGAGGAACCATATGAGGGAATCAGAAAACTATGCAGAACTCGACTTTCCCCAAATACGCCCATATCCTATGCCAGTGCAGACGGTCTTGCCCTTAGTCCACCGCATCTTCCTGAACTTGTACATAAGGTAAGGGAACGAAGGGATTTGGTTGTAAAACGCTTCAATGAAATGGACTCCATTAGTACCCAAATTCCTCAAGCGGCCTTCTATATTTTTCCAAAAATCCACATGGAGAATCTTACCTTCAACTCAGATCAGGAAGTAATACTGAATCTGTTGAAAGAAGAAAAGGTTCTCATGGTACATGGATCCGGATTTGGAGTTCCAGATCACTTCAGAATGGTTTATCTGTCCACTCCAGATATCTTGGAAGAAGGGCTGTCCCGGATGGAACGGTTCTTGAACAGATACAGCAAATAGACCAAGGGTAAAAAATTCAGACTATAAACTTTGGAATTGATTTCAGCTTGATGATGGGAATGTAGGCAATTTTCGGATTTTCTCCGACTGCATTGACGAAGTTCCAGCTTTCCTTACCGAATCCGTTCATGTATTCATATGCAATGAATGATCCGGATGGGGATTCCTTGGTTCTGACAAAAAGCGTAATGGGCAATCCTTTCATGTCAAACCAATTTGGTACAAGATGGTTGATAAAATAGATCCAATTTCCATCCTCTTGGAGGCCAGCATAAATGTGTCCACCGCGATGTTGGGCATTGGCAACTACCAAACGAACAAGTTCACCCAATCCTTCCAGTTCCATGCCTGCAGCAGGTTGAATAGTGTCCATATGTTATAACATCAAAAAAACCATAAAAACGATTGTTTGCAGAACATGGATCAGAGTTTGGATTTCCATCTGTTATAGATTACATAAAGGGCGAACAGCCCTGCAAGAACAATGGCAGTGATCAGGACACCTTGGAGGAATTCCTGTTCAGTGGACACACCACGGACAGTAAATGTGGCATTTGCCAAGGCGTATTTGTTTTCAGCCAAGGCTGTCGATCCTGTCGGAATTACAACAAAGAAAATGGAGACATTATACCTGCCAGGATCAAAGTTGATATCTACCAGAATTGTATCGGTAAAGGTTTCATTAATTTCGAACTGTTTTCGATCAGTGTCGTAAGTCTTTGATGCGTTGATCAATTTGATCCTTTGTGTACCAATGGCAAACGTCACATTCATTGATTGGATCTCTGCACCCGTGTCTGTGTCATTGTTGTAGATAGATGCTGAAAACAGCACTTTAGAACCTTGAACCGCGACGTCAGTTTCGGCGTAGCCTCCAAATGCGATATACTTTTCTGCTGTTACCTGTGGGCTGAAGGTTAATAGGAACATAAGCAAGAAGGATGCAAAGACCTTCATTTGATCACCCTACAAGCGCATTCATCATTGTGACACGGAGGTCGTCATACAGCCGTTCCATCCGGGCCTCGAAGGTATTGTCCACGGATACGCTTCCATCCTTGGCCTTAACCTTCACTCCTCCCAAAGTCTTCAGATCCGTCTTTGACAGTTCAAAGGTAGTTGGAACGCCGGTCTCCTTTTCAATCTTCTCTGCAATCGCCTTCAGCTTTTCATCGGGAAGAAGTTTTTTGTCGGCAGACCGCATTTCCACAATCATTTCTCCACCGCCGATTGCAAGTGCGCTTTCTTCCAAAAACTTTTCAAGAGTCTCACCATATTCCTTGTTTTTGGTGTACTTTTGAAGTTCAGTTTTCAGATCAGTAAACAGTGCGTCAATCATGTTTTCACGGTGCTGCAAGTAATCCATTTTTGCAGCCAATCGTTTCTTTGAAATTTCCATCTGCATGAATTGCTTGGCCTTGGCTTCTTGTTCTCTCAAAATTCTTATCCTCAATTTTTCTGTTTCAGCTTTTGCCTCTTCCAATATTCTAGCAGCCTCTGCTTTCGCCTCTGTTTCGATTTGTTCAGCCTTCGCCTTGACCTCAGCCTCAATGGATCGTTTGATGCGGGCCATACCTTCCGCAACATTGTGGGTACCGGTTTCTACAGTTGTCATAAGTCCTGTGTCCATTGTGGTTTGCCATCTTTTAATACTTGTGAAGGGTACTCCTACCAAGTCTAAAATTTGTTCTCCAATTGCGAGATTTTGTCCCATACGACCCCATCTTCTTTCCAGACCCGTTGTACAAGACGGAAGCCAATCAATGAGTTTGACACGGCCACATCATCTGCATCGATAAGCATTTGAATTGTAATTTCTGCAGGAAAGACTTTTCCAGCATCCAGCAGATGCTTTCGAACAGTTCCCGGTACACAACTCGTGGCAGGTGTTAACCATTTTCCACCATGTTTTACATAGATGTTACTCCGGCTTCCTTCTAGGATATAATTATTTCTTACCAAAATTGTGTCCCATAAGCTTCGGGCCAATGCGCGATTCAATCTTTCCCGATAGGGAACATATGGTAGGGGCTTAAAACCCATAGGAACAAAATCGAACTCAGCGTTCTCTAGCAAAAGCTCAATCCTGTCAGGTGGGGTATAGGAGGAAATAGTGGCATAAACAAAAGAACCAGTGGCATAAATATTCAGCTTTCCGTCCTTTGCCAAGTTCATTTTGATCAGCTGCATAAGTTCAGCTTCTGTAGGAAGTGTCCTATTTAGCTTCCAATAGTCCATTCCTTGTTTTATGCGCTCAAGGTGGACTTCAAGATTCAGGGGAATCCCATTTTCTATCTTTATTGTTTCAAATGCACCTGTCTGAGAAAAAACATCGCTTGGTTCTAGATCAATACCCTTGGTGCAAAACCTTCCATTCAGCCAAAAAATCATCCCCATAAAGCTTGCACCCAAATATCTTGTTAAATGGCCTGCCTTGTAAAGGCATTCCAGATATTCCTGCAGTGGGTCGGAATCATGGACGATTCCACCACCTGCATTGAAAATGGCACTTTCACCAATCAATGAAACTGTTCTTATGCAAATATTCGCATAGAGAAGTCGAGAAGCAATCAGGACAAAGGATCCAGTATACGGGCCGCGAGCCACAGGCTCCAAAGATTCAATGATTTCAAGAGCACGATGCTTTGGTACACCACTAATGGATCCACCTGGAAATGCCCGCAGAAATGTACGCCATGCATGGTTCCATCCTGAAGGAATCTCTGCACAAACCTTCGAGACCAAGTGATGGACATTTTCGTAGGTCTCCAATTGGGCATGGTAAGAAACTTTAACAGATCCAGGTTTGGCAGAGCGACCAAGGTCGTTTCGAAGCAGATCCACAATCATTGCCAATTCTGCATGGTCTTTTTCTGATTGCAGCAGTTCCTGTTTGAGTTGTTCATCCTCTTCCTTGGTTTGACCACGCGGTCTGGTACCCTTGATGGGCTTCGTGCATACATGCCCATCACTTATTTTCATGAACAGTTCTGGACTGAACGAGGCAATTTGAAATTTCGGATGGTGAAGATAAGCCCAATGAGGAACCGGATTTGAAACCAACTGTTTACGAAGTATTTGATACAAATTTTCCCTAAATGGCAGAACAAATCGTTGCGTGAAGTTGGCCTGATAGATGTCACCATCAGCAATATACTGTTTCAGTTTGGTTAAAGCCCCCAAATATTGTTCATATGAAAGGCTGGGTAAGGGCACTGTACCATCATGTATCGGAACTTCACCAATTTCTACAGCTGGGAAGCTTGGGGCATCATCCATAATGAGCCCGAAAAGCACAACTTCAGATTTCCGGATCAAAACACCATGTATAGGAAGGAAAAGCATGACATCCGGCAGAGGGAAATTTCGGGGGGCATGGTCATACCCCACCAATATCCGTCCATATTCGAATCCCACGTAGCCTACATAGCCAAACCATGAGAAAAAAAAGTCCTTGATTGATGCAGAAAGGCCATTCCAATCAATTTGATCCAATTCAATGGCAAATTCCGTTCCCTGGCCCATCACTATATTCTGAACCCCAAAAAAGAGCAGCTCGTTGTCATCCAAAACAAAGTTTGCAACAACACTGTCTTTTAATTCAAAAGGAAGATGGGGGGAAATTGCTTCCATATTCTCAACCATCCACTCGATGCCGGGAAATTTTCCTGATGAAAAAAGCATGGATGAATATGCATGTGAATCTTCGCCAAAAGCTTCTTTCAACTGACCCGATTCGTATCGAGAGTAGTACCATTTCATCGCCTTCCCTCCAGAAAATTGCGCAGCATGGTCATTCCGTCCTTTGTCAAAAATGATTCAGGATGAAATTGAACAGCACAGGCATATTCAGAGCGGAAAGCCATGGGGATTCCATCATGGATGCTTTGGATCTCGAATTCCGAAGGTACGGATTCCACCATGAGCGAATGGTAACGGGCTACAGGAGTGGGATTGCTGCATCCATGAAATATTCCAGTTCCTGTATGGGTTATGAGGCTAGTTTTGCCATGAACTACAGCAGGTGCACGAACTACATTGCCGCCGAACTTGAGGGCCAGTATCTGCATGCCCAAGCAGACGCCCATTATTGGAATTTTTCCATAAGCTGTTTCCAACAGATCCAACACCGAAATTTGGTCACTGGGATGACCGGGGCCTGGCGAAAGGACAAGATAATCACCAACATTAATGTCTCCAGCAAAGCCTGTCCGATAGACTTCAACTGATGCACCTAGCAAAAGAAAGGCCTGAACCAGGTTATGAGTAAATGAATCAAGGCAATCGACCAGTGTTACTGTTCCATAGTTCCCATTGGCGTGAAAGTATTCATAGTCTTCAACAGCCCTCATCAGATCACCCATTCCTCTTCACCGGGTATTGCATTGTTCACACGCTCTTCAGCAAGCCTGCAATATTCAGGATTGATGTCTATGCCAATGAAATCACGCCCCATCCGTTTACATACTACAGCCGTGGTTCCTGATCCCAAAAACGGATCGAGCACCAAATCCCCCCGTCGGGTCAAGAGTTTTACAAATTCCTGCACCACATATTCGGGATATACAGCAGGATGTGAAAGCCATCGAATGGTTTCGACAGGGCCTTCTATCACATCCCGTTTCAGGGAACGTCCATGCATCCGGATGATAGTAAAGCCTTTGGTATCCAATTGTGACTTTCTTCCTCCTTCCTGTCCACCAAACGGTTCAGCATGTATTCCTCTGATTTTCATTCTGAAACCGGCCAGTTCACCACGTTTCACCTCTTCAATAACTTCTTCCAGTTCCTTGCGGGCCAATTGTTTTTGATCATCGCTTAGATCAGAAGATTTGATCAGCTCATAATATCTCTTCCCCACATTCTTTCCGCTACGTTTACGGTTTCTGTCCTTGTGGCTTTGAAAGGAATCCAAATCGTAGTAATAGCCATCATCTTTTACAAAGTGGAAAAAAGGCTCGGTACTGCTGACCAAACGACGGCGAAACTGTCGAGGAGTAGGATTCAGCTTTACCCATGTGACCTCGTTTACCAGTTTCAATGGTTCCCGTTCAAGCAGTCCCAGCGCAAATCGATAAGGAACCAACTGAAGGCTGCCCCCAACGTACTTGTCACCAAGATTCACAACCAAGTTTCCATCCGGCCTCAGCACACGGATACATTCGTGGAAAACATCATACAGGCGGTTCATGTATTGATCCAAGGAGGTTTCACCTCCGACTTCTCCGGGAATGCCTCCATAATCACGCTGATTGTAGTAGGGAGGCGAAGTGATTACAAGGTTCACGGATGAATCTTCCAATTTTTGGAGAATTGTTAAACTATCACCGCAATGGATGCTGTTTCGCCTAATGTCCACATAGTCCATACTGCGCTTTCCTTAAGAAGAATCCTATTTGTTCAAACAGAATTCGACTGTAGTTGGTGATGACGTT
>JALUTL010000260.1 GCA_027016475.1 Candidatus Heimdallarchaeota archaeon | reverse complement strand
CTTTTAGATCGTTCCTTGGAAATGGATTTTGAAACTAATGTGCGTTTACCATCTTGCTTCCGTATTTGGGAAGGAAGGACAACGCCTTCTTGGTCTGCATCAAGATCTCTTGTCTTTTGATAAATTCTATGTATACCTGATATGGTACGTAGAGAATCCTTCCAATTTCCAAACAACGTTTCAGTTCGTCCGATCGCCAGATAACCATTTGGGTTGAGCGAATCAATAAATTTAGTGATTATGTCCTTCTGTGCTTCTTTGTCTATGTAAATAAGAACATTTCTGCAAAAAATGACATCAAAGCCTTTTGGGTACTGGTCTTTCATCAAGTCATGTTGCTGGAATGTAACATAAGCCTTAATGGATCGTTTTACTTCATAATTTCCATCAGGTGTGAGATTGAAGAATTGCATCGCCTCTTGGGTTGTCATTTCAGACAGGTAAGACGGATCATAAATGCCATATTTTGCAATTTCAAGAAGTTCAGGGTTTATGTCCGTTGCAAGGATTTGAAGTCGTATGTTATTTCTTTTTACTTCCTCATCAAAAATCATAGCAATTGTGTAAGGTTCAGCACCGACCGCACAGCCTGCCGACCAAATTCTCAGTGTTTTCCCTTCGCCTTTAGTTTGCTTTGCAATAGCAGGGACAATGTAGTCCCTGATGAGTTCAAAGGTGTCACGATTTCTGAAAAATCTTGTCACATTGATTGAGAATGATTCTTTCAATGTACTGATTTCGTGTGGATGGGTTTTTAGGTATGAAAGGTAATGGGCAAAGGTCTGGATCCCAAGCCTGTTCATCCTGACTTTGAGCCGTCTCGCAATGTATTTCTCTTTGTAGGATTTGATCATTACACCATACTGTTCGAGGAATGCTATAATTTTAGGAATCACACCATAATCCAGATTATCATTCCTTTCAATGGGTAAAGGAAAGCTCCCAATAGATTTTTTACGGACCATTCGTCTTTCTTTGTTCGAACGATAGCTTTCAGGACCGCTCCCTATACCCAGAGTTGCTCCTTTGGCAACTTTTGGGTTTTTCTCATGGTTATCTGACACAACAATGATATGATTTTATAGAATAAAACCATTTTCAAACAAAATTCCCGAAATTTTTTCTTGATGAAATTTTGAGACAAAACCAGTATCCATTCTCAAATAAAGCACAGAAAACCTATTTAATGAAAAAAAAGATAGATACATGAATGCTTCATCAAGAAGAGTACGAAGTAAAGATTCACATCTATGATGGAAATGAGGATTCACTTCCATGGTTTCAAAGAAATTTCCTAAGACAAAAGGAACAATACCTAAATCTCGGGAGAGAAGGGAATGTAAACGCCAAAGTACTTTCGTATTTCTTCGATGGGATGGCCCTCTTAGTGGAAGGTGACATCTTTTTTTGGGAAGGACATTATCTGGATGCCCAAGATCGCTACTCAAAAGCAATAAGAGAACTTAAACTATTTTTGAGTTCCAGAAGTGTCCACATGAAACTTGACAGATTGTGTGAAAGGATACTCGTCAGAACAGAAGGGAACTTGAAGCTTTCACAGGCAATGTTGATCTCCGATTATAACCAGAAGCATACCATATTGTCTGAAGCGTTGATGAAATACAACGAAGAAGTACGGCAATGTTCAGAGATGATGGAAACCTTGTCCTCCTTCATTGCATTTTCGAGAGCATTGTTCACTGAAGCCTTGCTTTGGCAGAATCGAGCAAAAATGGAAGAGGAAAAATCCACTGCTGATGCAAAAAGGTCATTGATGAAAAGTAGGACTGCAATACGACAAGCAACATACATCAATGCCAAGATGAAAAATTTCATGGAAGAAATTGAAGAACAGTTAGATGATCTCACAAGGCATCGTATCCTGATCAAAGCTGAAACTCTTGGAAATTTTGGGACAGAAGCATCTGAAAAGGCAAATTACATGGAGGCCAAGGAATATTTTCTCAAAGCGATGTTGTTCTACAATAGGGCGGCACAACTGGCTCCATCTGCCCCGAACCGAAGGGTTTTGTTGGCAATGAGCACAGTTATGGAAGCATCGGCCATTGAATGTGATGCAAATGAAAATTATAAGAAACAGGACAATATGCAGAGAGCGGCCGAAAACTTCTCTGAAGCGGCACAAAAAATAGACAAGGCAATCGCCCTTATTGGCTCTCTTGGTACCAAGGAATTGAGAGATTCGTTCAATGCTCAGCGTGACTATTATTTGGCGATGGCACTCTTATGCGAAGGTACACTTCTTTATGACAAGGAACAGTATATCGAGGCGAAAGCAAAATATGAAGAAGCAGGCAAGCTGTTTGAAAACTCCATCAAACTTGCAGAGTTTTCAGAAACAGATACAATCAAAACTTTAGCTCAAGCCTCATTG
Source organism: Candidatus Heimdallarchaeota archaeon (assembly GCA_027016475.1). Classification (GTDB taxonomy): domain Archaea; phylum Asgardarchaeota; class Heimdallarchaeia; order Heimdallarchaeales; family Kariarchaeaceae; genus WAKA01. Next base: position 1,205 of record JALUTL010000260.1, on the reverse strand, counting down.
AACGATGTGAAAACCTATATTCAGCTTTGCGAAACTTTCCTGTGAGGATCATCTGGATTGTATGGTCTGTAGCCCATTGGATCGATAGTCACTGTCTCAATTCCTTTTGTCTTGAAGTGCTTGCGTATCGTGCCAAGGTGTTTCTGTACCGAGGGAATTTGTTCTCTTTCAAGCTCGATACTTGCGCTATTTTCTGCAATGAGTCTTACGCGCACAAGCCTTACATCGAAATTGCCTTTCAAATAAAGTTCACACTCTTCGACCTTTCTCAGAAGTTCGTTTGTTATTGGAATGCCTGTCGAAATCCTGCTTGCTAAGCACGGGCTGGCAGGCTTATCCCAAACAGGCAAGTGTCTGATTTTTGCAATTCTACGTATATCTTCCTTTGTGATTTTTGCTTTAACAAACGGGGTCAGGACACGCCTTTCTTGAATTGCAGCAAATCCTGGACGATGGCCTTTCAAATCAGAGAGGTTTGTGCCATTGACAACATAATCATAGTCCAGTTCCTTTCTGAGTTTTTCAAGCTCATCGTGCAACATTGATTTGCAAAAATAACACCTGTTTGACGGGTTTCTCCGGTAATTTTCACTTTTTAGCTCGTCATATGCCAGTTCGAGTAGCTTCAAACCCAAAATATCCGCCATTTTTCTTGCATCAATCAAATCCGCTGAGGGAGTTGCAATTCCTTTTTGAATGGCCAATATCACATGAGAGGCTACTTCTTTGCAGAGTGAAGCTAAAACTGTTGAATCAACCCCTCCAGAGAAAGCCACCACAATTTTTTTCCCTTTAACGATCTTATGGAGGGATCTGATTTTTTCCTCCAGTTCCGCATCTGATTGGCCTATAAGATCAAATAACGGAATTATACTTTTCATACTCTTCTTTTGTTGTAAAGATTAATAGGTTTATGAATCAAATCCATCTATCTCTTCAAGGTCGTCATATGTCTGCCGGACAGCTTGATGAACTTGATCTTCAGTTTTTGCACCTGTACATACCAAGTTGCCACTTTGGAAAAGAAGCAAAACTGTCTTTGGATTTTTCAGACGATAAATCAATCCAGGAAACTGTTCCGGTTCATACATTGAAGATTCCAACCACATGGCTGCAAGTTCAAGATTTATAGTTCTATTGTTGAAATTCCCTGATGCCACGATGTTTTGAACAATGATTTCTGGTTTTTCTTCAATCACTGTTCC
>JALUTL010000259.1 GCA_027016475.1 Candidatus Heimdallarchaeota archaeon | reverse complement strand
ACCTTGTCAGTGACATCGCCATACAAACAAACATCCTTGCACTGAACGCAGGAATTGAGGCGTCACGGGCAGGAGACTATGGAAGAGGATTTGCAGTCGTCGCAGAAAACGTCAGAAAGCTCTCGGAAACATCCGGCCAAATCGCAGAAACCATACAAAAGACCGCAAAAGAAGCAGTCGATGCACTTCAGGACTTCTTCAACAGCATCAAGGAAAACATCGAGCAGGTGGCAGTCATCTCCGAAGAAACGTCTGCGTCCTCAGAGGAAATCGCGGCAACAATGGAGGAAGTCGCCGCAAATATCAACCAGCTCAACGAACTGACCCTCCGGCTCAACTCGATCGTTGAAATGGGAAAAACAAGGGCATGAAATTATAGAAGTGCCATATTGAATCTACAGTAAGGTCTGAAATGAAGTCAAGAAAATTCAGAAAAATTGCACATCACCTTCACCTTGCCTCAACTGAAACGGAAAATGCCATGACACTGTTGCTAATAATCGGTGGAAAACTATTTCCTCACAGGTTGAAGACCAACTCTAGTTCTCTCAACCAAAGTAGTGCATTATATTGATTCAGCACCAAATCCATACCATTGTCGTCGAGCTCGACCAAATGGGATATGACAATCGGAACTTGTTTCTCGGCATTTTCGCCTCAAAGCCAATCAGAAAGCAGGTGATCACCAAAGCCCTCCGAGAGCGAAGCTTTGTTATATCATATCCATATTTCCTCTATAAAGATGAAATGGCAGAAGCAGAAAACATAGAAACTAACCCAATGGCCAAGAGCATCTGGGTTGCTACCGAACCCATAGGCCTGGAGAGAGCGATCAAGGAAATGGAATCGGCAAGATGAGAAAGTGGAATCGGCTAAAATTGTTGGGGAGATTGGTATTGAAGCTCTAGTCAGTCAATTGACACCAGAACAGAAAGCACAGACCGCAAAAATGTTTGCCTAACAATACAGAAAATGATAACCACATTCCAATAAGCAAACAGACAAATTTGCTCTAATCAAGGCTCATGAAACCGTTCCTAAAACACAAACGGTGTCTTTTCTGTCCATTAGTTTTTATTCAGATGCACCATCTGTCATTAGATTGTAAGCTTTTGCAAGGTTATTCAACGGGGAGACCTCACATTTGTGAATGTTTGGAACATGATTGATTGTTTGATTAATTGAATTTTCGGAATTAATCAGTGCCTATTAATTAACATTCTTAGTGTAGATCATCATTGTACAGAAATTATTATGCTCACATTTGGACTTCAACTGTCAAAAGTCTTCATCATTTGATTCTTATTCTCTTTGTACGTTTGGCCAGTGTAAGTGCAGCAAGCATGACAAGCCAAGTCCAACCAAAATTGGTCGGTTCCCCTTCAATATCTCCCGCAAGCACTGGAGTTTCTACATATGCATAAGTTTTGGCTGAGATGTTCATGAATCCATTGCCAGTATAGTAGAATACGTATTTCCCAAGGTTGGGGTCATCGGTTTCTGTGCCGTTGATTGGGTCATCTGACCATGGATAACTACCGATTCCCGTTGTGAACGGAAATGTAATTGATTGATTGCTCGTTTCTGTCGGTTCTGGAATTATGCCAATAACCGTATCGTTTTCGAGGACAAGACCGACAGTTTCATTATACATTTCAACATATTCGGTTGCATTGGTTTTGATAGGCTTGCTTTCATTTTTGAATTTAACAAGCACAAAGTCACCATATTCAAACGGATCTGAGCCGTTGACCAGGTCAAAGGTGAAGTAAACTCCAATCCAGTAATACTTCTCAGCATAGGCCGTCCAATTTTCGCCGATCCCTTCAGTCATTGTCCTATTGTAGTCAACAATCCGTTCATGGTAGGCTGAGCCATTGAAGACCAGGAATTCATGGTTGACAAGCTCGTCCTTGCTAACTATTGGACGGTTCGATGGCTGATCCCCTATAGAGGCTATCCCCATCTGTATGGATGAGTTCAACAGCAAAAGCAGTCCAAGAAGCAGTATTGTACGTTTCATGGATTGGCCCCCTTGCAGTTTATTATACAGTATTGCGGTGGTGGCGGTGGTAGCGGTGATGGCGATTGAGCATCTGCATATCCCTTGCTGTATGCATCATTGTACAGCTTAAATAGGTCAACATAGCCAAATCCAAGCCGATCCAGCCAGTTGCCGCCATTGGAATCCGCCCACTTGAGAAGGATGTATAATGTGTTCACGCTTAGATCCTTGTAGTTTCCGCTCTTTGCAAAATGCCGAGGTTATATGCATAGGTTGCAATCAATGCGGCAGCACTCAGGTAAGGGGTACTGTAGCTGGTTCCTGCTGCATAGTACCACACACGGAGATTTTCTGGAATCAGGTATTTTGCAACAGGTACACCATGGCCCGGCATGACAAAGTCAATCCTGAAATCAGAATAATAACCATAGCCGTAAGATGAGCAAAAGGGAAGAGTAAGGTGATTATAGCATTCTGTCAGCCTGTCTTTTGCCTCCTGTGCAGAGCCGCTGTAACTGCCTGCAACTGACTTTTAGTCGTCATCCCAATACCAATATGTATATAAAAACCCCCAAATTTTTTTTGTTCCTTGTCTGAAACCACCACGATTCTCATGGTAAATGGAACCCACACCATAGATGTGCTGATGGTAGGTCAAGTACCTGAAATTGGTGTTTTGTCCGTCATTGCCCATTGCACCAACCATAAACACACCAGCAGCATACAGCAAATCTATGTATTGAACAACTTCTTGATCTTTATCTTCAACTCTTTTCGCTGCTCCTACACTCCATGAAAAGTTGATAATGTCAATGTCGTAGGTGCTTCTGTTGTCATAAATCCACTTCCATACCTCATGTTTTCCCATGTCAAAACCATGACCGTTCAATGAAGCATCCACAAAAATGACTTTTGCTCCCCTTGCGATCGTCATGAGGGCACTGAGCACCCTATATCCGTGGAAATCACCGGTATAGCCCAAATCCGCATCCGTAACTGAGTTTGGATCTGTGTAGAGCTTGGGCTTCCCATTTGCATCAGGTGTCAGGACGCCAATAATGTCCAAATATCCCGAGTCAGGTGAATAGCTTCTTCGCTCCAGATCCTTCCACTGCTTGACAGAGAGTCCATCATCCACCACCACGATTGTGCCAAAATAATTTTTGTCAGAGGGCATATACTGCAGCCAGTCATCACAGTTTATGTAGCTTAAAGCAGAGTCTTTGCATTCTGCCAATTTTTCAACATTCACAAGCTGACGATAGGGTATCTCCATTGCTTCTGCCTGCCGTCCATTGTCAGAGCCTTGAAGAAGCCTGTTCTTTGATGCTCCTTCAAAATGATCCCTTCCGGTCTGTCGTCAGTAAGGATGAAGGCGATTTGGTTGCCAAAGGCCGGTAATGGAAGGGCCAGAAATGCGATCATAACAAAACCCATTAGTTTTTGCCGAAGCATGTGTTGTGCGGAAAAAAACACTTAAACTCCCTTAGTGACGCGAAAAAGAAGGAAATATGCAAAAAAAACCATTTGATCTTGATGTGCATGGATAATTGGGAGATTGTGAAAAGCATTAAGTGCATCCGACAAGCAAAAGC
>JALUTL010000258.1 GCA_027016475.1 Candidatus Heimdallarchaeota archaeon | reverse complement strand
GTTCCAAAGAGATTTGTTCAAGAGGATTGTTTCCAAGCCATAATTTTTCTAAATTATGAAGGTTTGCCAATGGTTCAAGATCCAAAGATTCTAGCAGGTTTTCCGATAATGAAAGAACAGTCAGTTGGGTTAGATTTCTCAAAGGGTTCAAATCCAAATTCTTGAACTGGTTTTCTGACAAATTGATGTAGGTCAAGTTAGACAGGTTTTTCAGGGGCTTTAAATTGATTTTTTGAATTCTGTTCCCATTAATCCCCACCACCCTCAATTTTGTTAACTTTCCCAATGGCGACAAATTGATCGATTTGAGTCGATTGTGTGAGATGACAAATGTTTCCAAATTAGGAAACGCTTCCAATGATTTGCATTTGAATATGGTAATTTCATTCCTATCAACCCAAAGCTCTCTCAACCTTTCATGTTTTTCGTAAACGTTCAAGCCAACATGCTTTATCTTGTTTTTTGACAGAACAATTACCTCTAAAGCTGGTAAAAGTTCTAGACCATCAAAATCAAATTCTGTTTGATCATTTTTGTCAAACCATATGGCAACTAAACTCGGAACATGACGAAGTGATTTCAGGGAAAACCTAGTGAACTTGTTCGATGTCAAGAAGAGGTTTTTGAGGTTTGGAAGTTCCTTGAGCTTAGCATATTCAAACCATATGAGATCCAGTCCGCTCAGATCCAACGCATCTGACGATGGATCTATCTCCAAACTCAAAGCTCTTCCATCAACGGTTTCCCCAATAATCTGAACCATTCAGTTGCACTTGCTTTGCATTTTGTTTAAATGTTTCAATAAATGGATCAAAGTTTATCTATAAAGATCAAAGTCATTGTGCAAATCCTTTACATAATGTGGTGCTGCGTAGGTTGTAAGAACCTGAATGGCCAATGCGGGAACCGGATGGAAACGTTCCATGAATACATCAAATGTTTCCAAACTGATTGCATCCGGTAATTGATATAATTCCTTTAGAACATAGGTTGCAAGAAAGTCATATGTACCGCGAATATAGTTGCGTGTCAAATAGATCTGCAGATTTCGACCAAAAATTGGCCCTATCCCTGACATGTTTTTGAGCTTTGCATACCCTCTCTCTGGAATCGGATAGAACGTATAGACTTTTGCTTCTTCCATTTTCTGAACTGCGCCATGGAAATGCTTGACATTGCCTTTTACACCCATATTCCTCCAATCCTGTGGGGTCAATTCCAAAATGGATGTATCAGGTGGCATAACAAATCTATTGCTGTTCCATGGAATTTGTTCTCCAAGTGTCTTAACCATCTTCTCCATAATGATGTAGTTGATTGGAACTGATTGTGTCTTTCGGAGTAACATCATCATGTAGGCTTCTTCATAATTTGAATTTGCAAAGATCCTGAATCCTGGACAACTGAAAAGTGCTTTTTTAAAGATGGGATCTCGATTTGCCAAAACCTTTAATTCACGTAAAGTTTCATTTGTTCCAAGCTCAAATTCCAAACGTTTTTTGACTTCCTCAACTTCCTTTTGATTTAACTCTGTTTCAGATAGGATTCTTACTTGTAATTGTGTTGATGGTGCCGCTTGTTGTTCCACCAATGCTTGAACCACTTTTCCTGTATGCAGAACGAAAATCCTGTCCCATATTGGCTGGCCAATAGGTGTAAATGAAAACAGATATGGGATAAAAATTCCAATATTCAATGGTATTTTGGATGACAATTCCATTCTGGTTTCAACAAATTGCATCAAGCTTCTGAATGACTATGGATTTTATTATTTTAGTCTGTATTGGTATCCTCAAGTAGCCCTGAATTGACAAGCAGTTTGAATTCCTCAAAGCCTAACCGTTCACCTGCCTGATATCTGGCAAGAACTTCTGTAGCCTTCTGAAGAGTTTCTTCTTCTTTTTTCTTCTTCTGCTCTTCCTTCTCTTTTCTCTTTTCCTTGCTCGTCTTTTCACCCAACTCTTTTCGGATCGTGTCAGCTTCCTTGGTAACTTTGTTGATTTCCTGCCTTATCTCTCGGATCTTGGCATGCATCTCCTGTACCAGCTTATGCTGTTCATCCGCTAGTTTTCGATATTCACTGGATTGGTTCAGAAGTTCTATCATCTTGTCATGATGTTCCTGAGACAATAGAGCCAATTTGGCAACTTTTCGATGATGGGCCCTTGCATTGTTCCTATGCATTCGAAGCCTCTGCTGAATTGCACGCAATTCATCTTTCATTTCAGTAGCGCTAGATAGACTTTCGAGCTTTTTGTACAAATCTTCCAATTCTTTGATGTATTCTCGCTCTTCTTCGACAGTCAGATCCGGTTTTGTTTCCATTTCAAGCTCGATGCTGTCTATTCGCTGCATGATTTTCTTGCTCTGCCCTCTTCCTCCTCTACGTGTGGAGATGCCCTTTTCCTCCATTTCTTTTTCGAGTTTTTCCAGCTCTTCCAATGCTTTGGCAGCATCTTCCTTGCTCATGTCTCGAAGGGCTTTTTCCAATTTGACCTCCTCATTGATCTTGTCCCGCTCTTCTCGTTCTTTCTGGGCGGCTTCATATGCTTCACGGGCCAATTGGTTGTATTCATTCCTCTTGTCTCTATATTCTGTTCGCTTGTCTTCGAGCTCACGTACTTCTCTAATCAAAGCTTTTCGCTTCTCTCTCAATTCATTGAGCAGTGTTCTTCCTTTCTTAATGTCCATTGTGGCAGCCAAATCTTTCACCTTTAAAATATGATTTTGATTGGTTTCAATTCGGCATTGATCATTTTCCAAAAAAACATATGCCGAGTTGCTACCCACATGCTACAATTCCCTTTGTTATATCATTAATATAAATAAGTCGATATAAAACAGAAATTGAGATTGAAGGATAAACTCTACCTTCCCAATTGACAATGTTTACTATCTCTTCTCTCCACTGTCAAAAAGGATCGCGGCCGCTACAAGAAGTCTTCCGTCTATTACCATGTCATCAAGTTGCATTGTGTAGAAGTCCCTCAGCGACACTTTTCTTGTAAACTCACCAAATTTTCTTCCTTCTGGATCCAGAAGTTCGAAATGTAGTCTCATAAAGATTGCAAGGATTGGACCGATGATTGGGATGGCCGCAAGAAGGCCAAATTTTCTGATGATCGTTTTTACCAAGGATTTGGCTGTTGCTGACCCAAGGTACTCGTTGTTTGGTCCATAGAAATCCCAAGTTTCTCGTATCCAGCTTTTCAAAAAGCGTCTTTTCAAATGTCCTACCACTTCGTTGGTTCTTGTATCAATCACTGTGAAATATCCCCAAGAATCAGACCATGAATTGTCCTTGATAAACAGGACTTGTGGTGCATTGTCATTTTCTCCATCAAAAACATGGATGTTTCTGTAAATGAAAAGTCGATCCCTTTTTGCATAAAAAATCGTATTTTCATGTTCATCTACTACTCGATACCCTTCCTGAAACTTGAAAAGGGATTTAACACTTTGTCTAACTTCATAGAGCCGCAAATTGAACTTTTCATCAACTGTTGGTTCGATCATGTTTTGCCTATCCAGTATAAGTTAAAAAAATTTTTGTCATTTTACTGCACTGGATTATTCAGAACAGGTCACGTTTTTCCCAAGAAACATTCAAATCTTCTCTGCCAAAATGACCATAGGTTGCGGTTGGTTTATAAATCGGCCTTTTCAAATCTAACCACTCTACTACCTTTCCTGGTCGCAAATCAAATTCCTTCAACACTTTTTTCTCAATCTCTTCGTCAGGGATTGTTGCCGTCCCTTTGGTGTCTACATAGAATGAAAATGGTTCTGCAACACCGATCGAATAGGCTATTTGAACATTGACTTCACTGGCCCAACCGGCATCTACGATGTTTTTTGCAATATATCGTGCAGCATATGAACCACTTCTATCTACTTTTGATGGGTCTTTTCCTGAAAATGCACCTCCACCGTGGTATCCTGCTCCACCATAAGTGTCCACAATGATCTTTCTACCGGTTAACCCAGCGTCACCATGTGGGCCGCCAATCACAAATTTGCCAGTCCCATTGACTATGACTTGGGTTTTGTCGGTAAAGTAATCTCCCAAAGTTGGCTGAATGAGCTCTTCGATCAAATCTTCCTTGAGTTTCTCCAATCCCACTTCTTCTGCATGTTGCGCTGCCAATACCACTTTTACTGCTTCTTGTGGCTTCCCATCTACATATTTAATGGCAACCTGTGATTTGCCGTCGGGACGCAGGTATTCCAATTTTTTTGATTTGCGGAGTTTACTCATGCCCTTTGTAAGGCCATGGGCTAAAGTTATAGGCAACGGCATCAATGTATCAGTGTGGTCAACTGCATAGCCAAACATGATCCCTTGGTCTCCTGCTCCTTGTTCCTCTGGAGAACCACGTAGAACCCCCTGGGCGATATCTACTGACTGTTCATGGATGACATTGAGAACTGTTACGTCCTTGTAATAGAACCCTATATCTGGATGCACGTACCCAATATCCTTGACTACATCTCTGACAAGCTGAGTTAAGGGAACATAACTTTCAGTGGATATTTCGCCTCCAATAAGCACTAGGCCTGTCGTCACAAAAGTTTCACATGCGACTCTTGATTGCGGATCCTGTTTTAGCATCTCGTCCAACACTGCATCTGAAATTTGGTCTGCGATTTTATCTGGATGTCCTTCCGTGACTGACTCTGAGCTGAAAACTAGCTTTCTTGACATGGTCTCAACCGAAATATGGTTATCCATTTTTATCGGTTGTGCTAATGGGAGTTAATCTTTGACAGGTTATGGAGAAACGCGGTTGACAAGTCGCGGATAGAGGCAGGCCTCTCTAATATGATCCAATCCCAAAATCCATTGAACAAACCTTTCCAACCCAAGTCCAAAACCACTGTGGGGAACAGAGCCATATTTTCGCAAGTCCATGTACCAATAATAGTCATTTGGATTTAACGGTGGATCCATCTTTGCCATTCGTTCAAGCATACTGTCCAAATCTGTTTCCCTTTCTCCAGATCCAATCACTTCTCCTAGTCCTGGAAAAATGAAATCTGCAGAATTTGTTACTTCGGGATTTTCTTCATTTATTTTATGATAAAATGGTTTCAGCGTTTTCGGAAATTTTTCTAAAATGATTGGCACTCCAAACTTTTCAACCAATGCCCTCTCAGGCGCGTCAGAAATATCTTCTCCATATTCTATATGATGCCCCATTTCGTCCAACATTTTCAGCGCTTCATCATAGGTCACTCGAGGAAAAGGTTTTGATGGCACCTGAAGATCTTCTCTATCAAACAGAGCAAGGAGATCCTTATCATTCTCTTTAATTCTTGTCAACACATGGATAATATAGTCCTCAAGATAATCAATCAATCCTTCATAGTCCATGAAGGCATACTCCCCCTCTACATGAGTATATTCAGTCAAATGTCGTCGAGTTCTGCTTTTTTCCGCACGATATGATGGTAGAACACAGAAAACATCTCTCAAGGCGAAAATTGCGGTTTCCAAGTAAAGCTGGGACGATTGTGTCAAATATGCCTTTCGGTCAAAATATTGGATTTCAAACAGCTCTGCCCCACCTTCTGCCTGTGCTTCTACTATTGTAGGGGGTGAAACTTCTTCAGCTCCCCTTGAAAAGAAAAATTCTCTCGAATACTGGAGCACCCTTGATCGCATTCGCAAAATTGAAGAGGTCTTTGGACCCCTAATCAAGATATGTCGCTTGCTTAGCTTGACGTCAGGCCCTGCATCAGGAGGAACCAATTGGTCATACTCCTCGGACGAGGGATGAATTATATCTACCTTTTTGGCTAGAACCTCATAACCATAAGGTGCCCTCTGATCTTCTTTTAAAGTACCGAAGATTTGGATTGATGCACCTCGGTAGAGTTTTGCTATGGCATCAAAATTGTTACTTTCCAGCTTGTTCTTTTTGACTGTTGTTTGGAGGGTCTTGTAGGTAGATCCATCAAATAGGTCGATGAAGACAAGCTTTCCTTGCTTTCGGATCTGCCAAACCCATCCTGCCAAAGTGATGTCTTTGTCTAAATGTTTGCCTAATTCTGAAATTTTCACCAGATTGCTCTTCATACTAAACGTTCAATTCACTGGAAGATCGTCTCTCTTAAATTATTTACTTAAGAGTAGGGGAACATAGTTGTTCTCAATCGAATTTTATTGGATTTTAAGATGATGGTTCTGAAACGTCGATTTTTTCCAACTCTTCAACATCCCAGACTTCTGGTGGTGGTGTAACGATGAGAGTAAACCCGATCCATGCAATAATTGCTAAGGCCCCGATGGACATAACCAATACAGGAACAGCCAAGGCCCAATAAACAGGTGTTTGTGTAAATGCTAGCGCAGAGTCATTCGATGTGAATGGAACTATCACTCCATAGAAAACCTCTAGGGCAATAGCTGCCAAACTGACAATTACCAAAATGATTCCAATGATCTTGTCGTTGTTTGCCATAACTCGCAATTTACGGGGTCAAATATATAGCTTACTTTGCTTTTTGTTTTAAATGTCGCTGTTAATTGTGCAAAGTGTCCATTTCAGCAAGTTTTACCTGATTCTGCACTAAACTATAGTACTTGCCCTGTTTGGCAATCAACTCTTCATGCGTGCCTTCTTCAACAACTTTTCCATTGTCAATGACCAATATTCGGTCTGCATCCCTTATTGTAGACAACCTGTGGGCCACAATGAATGAAGTTCGGTTCTTGAGTATATACCTCATTGATTCCTGAATTTTCATCTCTGTAAACACATCGATATTGGATGTTGCTTCATCAAGAATCACGATCTTTGGATTGGCAAGCAGGATGGCTGCAAACACTATCAATTGCCGTTGCCCAATCGAAAGCCTTCCTCCTCTTTCCTGTAATGGCGTATCCAATCCTTTCTCCATCTTTGATACATAATCCTTCATTCCGACCAATTCAAGCGCCTTCCACATTTCTTCTTCTGTTGCCCTAGGGTTCCCCAATTGGAGATTTGCACGTATGTTAGTGGAAAAAAGGAAGAAATCTTGTGGAACCGCAACAACCTGTTCCCTAACTGATGGCAGGGAATAGAAAAGAATGTTGTGATCATCCAACAAAAGCTCTCCCTTTTGGAATGGGTAAAGTCTAGAAAGGATGTTAATGATTGTTGTCTTACCGGCCCCTGTATGCCCGACTAAAGCCACCTTCTCTCCTGGTTTCACATGTAAATTGAAATTTTTATATACGGGACGTCCCTTTTCATACTCAAACGTCAAATCCTTAAAACTAACTTCTCCTCTGACAGCAGGAAGTTCAGGATAGCTCAAATTCCATGGAACCTTTGTATCTGTCTCCAACAAGGCTTTGACTCTTTCCGCTCCAGTCAGCGCATCTTGGAGCTGCTCATAAAAGTTGCCCAAAATAACCACTGGACGGAACAAAATGGTATTGTAGTTAATATAGGCGACCAAGGTTCCCAATGTAATTGCACCGCTGATTACCTGCAAACCTCCGACCCAAAACAAGACTGCAACTGCAATACTAGAAAAGTAGAGCATCGAGGGAAACATGGTCGCGTTAACATCCACAGCCTTCAACTGGGCAATTCTCCTATTGTTGTTGATTGCTTCAAAGATTTCGATGTTCACATCTTCTCTATTCAACCCTTTGGTAACCTTGATTCCTGCAATGGATTCCGCAAGTGAAGCCATCAATATTGAATTTCTTCTTCTTGCTTCCTTCCTTCTCGGTCTGGAGAAATATTTGGCAATTCGCCCCAAGATAAACACGGGAAGTGTCAGGAGGACGGAAATAATTGCTAACTGTACATTCAATTGGAAAATGACGAAAAGAACTGCAATTATGGTTATCATGTTGACGACATTCTGAATTACCGCTCCGCCGATAAATTCCCACACCGCAGAAACATCTGTTGTCACCCTGCTCATTATCCGGCCAACTTCGTTCTTGTCATGATAGCTCATATCCAATTCCTGTAGATGGGTAAACAGATCCTCTCGCAGTTGGTTAGTAGATTGCAACCCAACCCTTCCGATAATCAATCGTTGCTGATAACTGCTATAAAAAATCAGAAGCTGTAGAACAAGATAGACCAATGAAAGAAGCCCCACTTGGAACCAAACAATCGGCACATTAGGAAAAAGCTTCATGGTTTGAAAAACGATTGAATTGGCAACATCGTCCAACATTGGAATCCCGAATACCTCTTGGATGTCTTGTGCCTGAAATGTATCAATTGCTCTCAAAATTAAAAGCGGAGACAACGATGTGAACAATGCATAAAAGAGCATGTATAATATGGCAAGCACCATCTCTTTTTTGTATGGCTTTGCATATTCGTACATGAAGCGGTAAAGTTCCCAATCACTGTATCCAAAATCTCCATGCTTTGTTTCCTTTTCTGCATCCGTGTGTATCGCACTCATTTCCTGATCTCCTCTGCATCGTTTTTTCCACCTTTTAGATCCCTAAGCACAGAAGCAAGATATTGCCTGTCTTTTTTCTCCTCCTCAGTTGAATCCCATGAAACCATATCGTCAATTTGTGCTTCAATTGCCATCAGGAACTCTCTGTACAGACCAGGTTGCCTAACCAACTCGGAATGGACGCCATCCTGTACAATCTCTCCATCATCCATTACAATGACACGATTTACAAATTTCAGGCTTGAAGGCCTCTGTGAGATTATGATCAGGGTTTTTGTTCCCAATCGAGTACTTATGATTTCCTGTAATCTTGCCTCTGTCTCTGGGTCAACTGCACTAACCGAATCATCAAATACAATAATCTCCGGATTTGCTAGCAATATCCTTGCAATTGCCAGCCTTTGTCTCTGTCCACCTGAAAGGGTGACGCCTCTTTCTCCAACGACAGTGTCGTAGCCTTCTGGCAAGGTTTGAATAAACTCATGTATTTGGGCCATTTTTGCTGCCTCAATGATTTCATCCATAGAAGCGTCCTTGTTTCCAAATGCAATATTGTCCTTGATGGACAAAGTGAAGAGAAAACTGTCCTGATGCACTATTCCGACATGCCGACGAATTGATTTGACTTTGTAATCCTTGATATCCTTTCCTCCTAGCTTGACTCTTCCTTCAGATGGATCAAAAAACCTTGGAATGAGGTTGATCAATGTTGATTTCCCGGAACCAGTTGGACCGATCAGTGCAACACGTTCTCCATAGTCAATCTTCAAATTGATGCCTTTCAGTACATAATCCTTGTTCAGCGGATATTTGAAATACACATTTTCAAACTCCAATGTGAGATCTCTTCCATCGAATTCTTGTGCATCTGGTTTCTCTATGATGTGGTTTTTTTCATTGAGTACTTCTTCCAACCTTCTGGCTGCTGTATTTGCCATTTGGAGCTGAATTGCCAAGTCTCCCAAAAATCGTCCTGGTGTCATGATCTGCAAAGACAAGAGCATAAATGCCACGAAGCTTCCTGTGTCGATTACGCCTGTACTGGTAAACACACCACCAACAAACAGCAGTACTACCAAAGACAATGAAATTAGAAATAACATCCCTGGTTGCAATGTTGCCCTGATACGAACCACTTTCATTGCCGCATTCAAAAAATCGTGGTTTACTTTGCGGAAGCGATTTATTTCCTCAAATTCCCTGCCGAATGATTTCACTGTTTTAATTCCGGCAAAATTTTCAGCAAGTACCTCACTTACCCGACCGAATTGGTACTGTGATTGGTAGAACTTTTCTGCATTGTTTTTTGATGATTTGAACAACACAAACAGGATAATGGGGACAATGGTGGCGAACATCAAAGCAAGAGTGGGAGACGAAAGCCATAGCGAAATGAAGGCACCTATAAACAGAGCGGCAGTCAACAAGAGTATCCTATACCCCCACCCCAAAATTTCCTGTAATGAATAGACTTCCTGAATGGATCTTGCCATGATTTGTCCTATGCTCTCCTTGGAGTAATATTCCAAATCCAAGCTTTGCAGTTTTTCAAAAATGTCTTGGCGGATCTCATATTGGATGTTCTGTGAATACCTGTTATTTACGAAACGAAGAGCCATGCCTGAAAGCCAATCCAATGTTCCATAGAAGAAAATTATCAAGAAGCCAAGGTAAACCAGGTTTGGCTGTGGATTTTCTATATACCTTGAAACGCTGTCCCTGATTGAAAGAGGTATATTCGTTTGAGCATAGGCGGAAATTATGATTAGGGAGTTTATGGCCAAGAATTTCCACTTCTCTTTCTTTATGTATGGTGCAATGAACCTAAAAAACCGCATCAAGATGGACTACCACAATGCCATAACTTTTTTGGATATAAATGAGATATGCAAGAGGCAATCCAATTTTACAAGTAAAATTTTGTTTACTCGTGGGTCTACGACTTGCTGTGAATGTCCATTATTGTCGAAATTAACCAATCAAAGGCCTCTTTGATCCCTTCTCCTGTTTTCGCGCTGGTTTCAAAGGACTTTAATGGTGATGTATTCAAAATTTCCTGCAAAAGCTGGACAACACCTTCCAAATTGGTCTCAGTGACCTTTCTCTCCTCCTTGAGATCAATTTTGTTTGCCAAGAGAACAACCGGGACAGGACGTTCTTTTGGTACTTTAACTATATCTTCAAGCCACCAAATCAGCGTTTGCGTATTGATGTCTTTGGTTACATCAATCACAAGAACTCCTCCGCTGATGCCTGCCATGTAGGACTGACGAATGTTTCGGAATTCTGCATCTCCAGCCATGTCCCAAATGACAACTTCGGAAGAAAGACCGTCTCTTTCATAGGAAAACTTTGAGATTTCCACTCCAATTGTCTTCATGTAATTGTGTCGGAAGCCTTCTTTCATGTATACCC
>JALUTL010000257.1:26455-27089 GCA_027016475.1 Candidatus Heimdallarchaeota archaeon | reverse complement strand
TTCATTGAGAGAGTATTGCAATGGTTTCGTGTATTATTTTCTTTTAAATGAAGAAAAATCATTCTTGTTTTCTTCCCAATTAATAGCAAGCAATAAGGTACTTTTCTTTTTAATTGCCATAGATATGGGAGTTTTTCTTAATGCACTGCTTCCATTCGTTGTGGCGGGCTATTTTCGTATTTCTTTGCTCCAAACTTTTGGACGAAAATTGAGCCGACAGGAAAGAAGGATGGAATTAACATTTTCTGATTATCTAACAATCAGAAGAATTGTTCCTATAATGATAGTATTGTTTATTATTCCAACAATCACGTATTGGCTTGCCCTCTTCCTAATTTTAGGTACCATCTCAAGCTCATTTTCAATATTTAGAATGTTTGTCGTATGGCTGATTATATGGTTATACCAAATATTTACTCAAAAATTAGTTTTACGTTTTCTGTTTTTCCACTCTATGTATCTAAAAAATGTGTCATACATACCATGGGTTTTTAGACATGCCAAGCTCAATTTTCAGATAGATTTTATCCAAAGCGCAAAATTGGCAATCATATTGGCCTTGATTGGATTTTTGATCAAAGTATCAAATAATCTTATTTTTTATGATTTCATCATTATTGGCTCAATTTTAGGC
>JALUTL010000257.1:3184-26445 GCA_027016475.1 Candidatus Heimdallarchaeota archaeon | reverse complement strand
ATTTTAGGCAGTTTCTACAACTATTATCACCTTTGGTATAATTCAATGACAGAAAACATCCCAATTAAAGCAGACAAACAAGATGCGAATCTTGAAAAGAGTATTCAATCTACAACTTAGAGAGAACGATCACTTGTGCAACAGATTGCCTCAAAATGATCCATGTTTCTTTTTCAAGGCACACCATCCAAACTCATTTAAGTAAAAAATCCTCGTAAATGTTGAATGGAAGAACTATATGATGTCATAATTGTTGGCGGTTCCGCAAATGGCAGTCAGGTTGCGAGGGTTGCTGCATTAGAGGGGATGAAAACTCTTGTCATTGAAGAGCATCCGACAACAGGATTCCCGGAGCATTGTTCTGGATTGTTCAGCTATACTGGTCTGATTGCCTTGGATGCACTGCCTCCAGATGATATAGTCTTCAATTATGACATCTACGGCTCTCGGCTTATTGCTCCAAACGGAAAGACCTTGACTGTACGAAAAAGGGAAAGGCATGCCATGGTGACCAACAGGGCAATGTTTGATCAGTTTCTGTTGGAAAAGGCAGTTTCGGAGGGGGCAGAATTGCTGCAACCATACCGAGCAACCATTGCAACACGCAAAAACGGTCTTGTCGAAGTGGTTGCAACAAACAGAAAGCAGGAAGAAGTGACATTGCAGGCCAAAATTCTGGTTTCTGCTGAGGGCGTTCGAGGTAAGATTGCCGAACAGATGGGGCTGAAGGGGCCACGCCATGACTCGCTGATTTATGCCGCCCAGTATTTTGTCAAGGATATGGTGGGAATTGACAAGGAGCTTGTCGAGGTATATCAGACTCACGAATTTGCTCCTGACTTTTTTGGATGGATCATTCCTATGTCTGAGACTGAAGCCAAAGTCGGATTGGGCACATCACTGACAGGAGCGGCAAAGCAACTCGACCGAATGATTGAGCACCATCCTGTCATGAGAGAACGGATGCAAGGTGCAGAGATATATCGAAAAATAGCAGGGCGAATTCCGGTAATGGGACCTGTCAAAAAGACATATTCTGATCAATTTCTTTTGGTTGGTGATGTGGCGGGTCAAACAAAGCCAACAACAGGTGGAGGTGTCATACTAGGTGGAATAGCAGGAATGATTGCTGGGAAAGTCGCATCTGATGCGATAAGAAAAGGCAAGACGGATGCAAAATCGTTGAAGGTTTATGAAAAACGCTGGAAAAAAGAAATGGCAAGAAACCTCTGGTTGCAGCGCAAGGTCAGAAATTACATGAACTTGCTTTCTGATGCAGAAATGAACCGTTTCTTCGACAAGCTTGACGATCGCGGCCTGTTGGACAAGATCGAAACGCACGGTGACGTCGACAATCAAGGGAAGCTTGCTATGAAGTTGCTTGGCACACTTTCGCTTTATCCATTTTATTTGAAGACAAGCTACAAACTGTTAAGGGCGATTGCTTCAAAATAAGAAAGAAAGGTGTCTTGATCTACTTTTCCTATAAGGATATCTTATAAGGGTAAATTTCATCAACTGAATAGCAGATGGATTCCCTAAGCATAATTGAAACGCACAATCTTTCAAAATTTGTGCAAGGCAAGCCCATAATTTTTCGGATGAATCTTCAGATTCCTGCTGGCTCCATGTTTGGCCTGTTAGGGCCAAATGGTGCTGGCAAGTCTTCAGCACTGAAACTGATTACGGGCCGAATCAAACCTACAAGTGGCATGGCTAAAGTTCTTGGTTTCAACCCATGGCGACAGAGAAAAAGGATTTTCAAGCATGTTGGCTATCTTCCTCAGAACCCAACTCAGCCTCCTGACAAAACTGTTCTTTCCTATCTCCATTTTATGGCACGATTGAAAGGCTTTTCCAGAGCTGAGGCATTGGAACAGGCACGCGAAATCCTTTACCAAGTTGGCCTTGGACGCTTGGAAAATTTGAATGTCATGAAGCTGAGTGGAGGGCAAAAACAGAGATTGGGATTTGCAAACGCATTGTTGGGTGAACCTGACATACTGATACTTGATGAACCGACTGCCAGCTTGGATCCTGAAGGACGAATCTATGTAATGGAACTAATTTCCGAATATGCGAAAGCAAAAAATCGGACAGTTGTCATTTCCTCGCACATTCTGCCTGAGATTCAACGAATGACCAATCATATAGCCATTATGGCCAATGGGAGAGTCCTTACTTCCGGTCCTATGTGGGTGCTTACCAAAGAAGTGTACGACACAGAATATGAGGTCCAATGTTCTCATCCTGACCTGATGCATGAGGCACTATCAGAGGTGGGATATGAATGTACCCTTGAAAACGGAATAATCTACGTTTCCAATCTAACCAACTTGGAAAAGTTTTGGACTGAAGTTCCAAAGATTTGTGCTGACAACAGTTGGGAATTGAAAACACTTCGCCCAACCCATGATGCTCTTGAAAGGGTATTTCTAAATTATGTGCGGAATCCTATGGAGGTGAACAGCACTTGAATGTGAAGAATCTGTCCCCAAAGCAAATGCTGCATATCTTATTTGAAAACCTGCGAGAGATCCATATCATTTCATCAGATGTCTTTCTTTCAAACCTCAAAGAACGAAAAATCCTGTTGGCAGTTCTTTATTACATTGTTGTTCCTGTTTCCAACTTGATTTTTCTCTCCTTCATTCCAATTGTGCAAAAAGGCACTGGCATTGCTATTTTTCAAGCACAACTTGCGACGACAGAATTGATCAAAACCTATTTCGTAAGCTTCTTCCTAGGACAGATATTGATTGCTCTTCTTACGTCCGATCAAATTGCAGGTGAGGTGGAACGAGGCACTTTTACCTTGTTGAGATCCAAACCGCTCAACGATTGGTCCATTGCATTGGGCAAATATTTGGGAATGCTCTACACTTTGATAATGTTGATACTTCCAGTGAGCATACTTTATTTTGTTTCAATTCTAGGTATCTATGAAGCAGATTGGCCATGGACCTACATCAAGAGCTTGGATGAAATAATTGCTGCATGCGTTCTCATAGTTTTGCTTTTGGGTGTCATAGTCAGTCTCTCTATCCTGTCCTCTGCCGTTTTCAACAAAAGCATGCACTCTATTATCTCAACCCTCCTTGTGCTGTTTGTATTAAGTATATCTGGTTCTGCCTTGTTTGGCTCAAATAACTATTTTTCAATGTCTTGGTATGTTGATGCGATATTCCCACATTTTTTTTACAACTTGGAACCATTGAAGGATGCTCCTAATGGAAGCGTATTGGTTCTGGTGTTGGTTGCGGCAAACATTGCAATTGTTGGGTTGTCATGCATTATACTCATGCTCAAAGAGGACTACTGAATATGAGGAAAGGATAGACTTAAGGCTTCATTTTCGTATTATGAATTACAATGGACCAACCACTGAAAGGTTACTTCATCAACATTGAAGCACTTGAATCCGATTATTTGAGTATATTGCATCGGCAAATTTTGGAACACAACAGGCAGCATAAAATCGGTGCAATCACATCTTTTGTCGGCATTGTTCGTGCATCATCTGATACGGAAACAAAGAAGGTCATCGCTATGGATGTCGAAATTTGGGAAGAAAAAGGCAACCAAATGATAAATGAAATTGCATATGATATTCTGGAAAAATTTGGTTTGCTGGATATCAGAATTGTACATGTGTATGGAAACCTAAAGCTTGGTGACCCTATTGTATATGTCGTCTTGGCTTCTGAACATCGTAAAGAGGGATTTGATGCACTGGCCGCATCGATTGATGCCTACAAGAACGACGCACCTGTCTGGAAAAAGGAAATTTACGAAGACGGCTCCTCAAGTTGGATACGGACTGCCAAACTGGAGTAGGGTCATTCCTCTTTTTTCAACAACTGAATGACATGCCCCAAAATTGAAAGCGCCAAAGATACTCCTGTTCGTGTGGCGTTTGGAGAACCTGGCACTCCCACGACCATGGAATTTCGGTACGTCCCTGCTATGGCTCGACTCAACATTCCATATGGACCGATCTTTTGAATTGAAAGCCGTCTGAATTCTTCGCCGAACCCATAAATTTGCTTCTCAATCACTGATTCAATTGCTTCATAGGTATTGTCTCGTTTTGAAATGCCTGTGCCGCCAATCAATATTATTAGATCCACACCCTTTGCTCCATCTTGTTCAATTTTTGTTTTCAATCCAGAAAGATCATCAGGAAGATAATCTAAATTTGTATGGCCAATCCCCATGTCCGAAAGAACTTCCAAGGCAACTGTACCACTTTCATCCTGGTCAATCAGATCTGGATTCGAAAATAATGAATCACTGACGATAGTCACTGATGCAGTCATCTTTTCATAGGGAAAATCTTCATGTTTCTGCCAGCTCATTGTTATTCCTCTCTTTTTGCCTTTGAAACAACTTCAATCGACTGTATCCTTGCTATGGGATACTGGCCCACTTCATCCTTTTCAAAACGTTTTGACAGATCGAAAATTGCAAGCAAGGCATTCATTACTCCATGAACTGCCTCTATCTCTACACCAGTCCTGTCTGTCGCCTTTACAGTGACCAAGCAGACCACCCTATTGTCAAAAACCTCGAAATGAACCTTGACAGAAGATATCTTAATCGGATGGCACATGAATACCATTTCAGGAGTTTTTTTGACAGCCAAAATGGCAGCAAGTCGAGCATTTTCCAAAACATCGCCTTTTGGGTTTGTGCCTTCCTTAATATGACGTATTGAAACATCGGAAAGTTGGATTTCACCCTTAGCTGTTGCCTCTCTGACAATTGCAGGCTTTTCTGTGATGTCGATCATTCCATGGGTCTTTTCCAATTCCTGTTTTGACATAATGCTATATCAAACAAAGCTTTACAAAAACAATGTGATGAATCTTCGTTTACCATAAAAGGCTTGTCTAGTGCTTATTTAGAAGCATAAATATATAGGAGACTTCCATTTGAATGTATGAGCGAAAAAAATGAGGAGGAGATTGTTGACAGCCTGATGTCTCTTCACTTGGAGGGTTATGAAGCAGTGGAAAAAGTAGTCAAACAGTCTGGAAACTCTGGAAGGGTATATTTGCCAATTTCTTGGGTTGGATCTGTTGTAAAAATCGTTCGTCTCACTCCAATTAAACAAACTAAAGAAACAAATAGTTCAGCAGAGAAGAAGAGCAAATGAATGTTTTAGAACTCGTCGTTCCACTCCTCTTTTTGATTTGCATGCATTCCACCTATGCACAAGATGATGATACTCCCAGTGTATTTCAAGGTCGGATTTCGGAGCATACACGATTTTCATTGTTGGCGTTGACAGGAATTCTTATTGTCGTATATCTACAACGAAAAAGGCAAAACAAAAACATGAAATTGTGAATTTTTCTTCTTTTTGATAGAAATTCTATCGTTTCATTCATGGTTGATGAACTACTGTCAATTTTATTTTGTAGTTTGAGCAAAGCTGATATTTTCCCAAAAAAATGAACAATGTTTAATTGAACATGGTTCAGTAAACATTCAAAATGGTAACCATTTAAATATCATGAATGTCATGAAGCCAAAAAAAAGGCGGAAAATCAAGTGACTCTGGAGTGTGAAAACTCGGTTTCTTGGTACCGCAAAAAACGGAGAGATATTCACCATGAACACCAAAAACATGATTCGATTTGCCTCTTTGATGTTTCTACTGGTTATGTTCAGTGGATCTGCTTATGCTTATGCAGTTATTGGAGCTTCCAATACTGAAGCAGTCCAGACACAACTTGAAGAACAAGCACACTACTATAAATTTGATTCAGACCTGATTGGAATATTCTATGACCATGAAGATGAAATCGCCAAACAAACTGGTGAAGCTTTGGTTAATTCTTTAGGTTTGATGACACCGAATGTCAAGGGTTATGCAATTAGCAAACTTGATGCCATTCCTGAAATTTTCTTCCAAGAAGAATTTGATATCGCAGTTTATGTATTTCCATCTTCTGATGAAGGATTAAAGATAACAGGGGAGCACAAGGTTGTAACCCATTCTTGGAGCACAGTGGGCAAAATGTTCGGAGATTTAGTGACAGATTATCCGAATGTGGAGCACATCTTTGCAATGGGAAATACCTACCAATTGATGCAGCACATCAAAGTAAACGGAAATTTCCATGTCAGTAACTCGGAAATGGGAGATGCCAAAATTTTCTATCTCTATGCTCTTTGGACAATTGCGGACATATTGGAGGCAAAAGGTGGAAAAGAAGCAAAATTGGGAAATGATATTCGAATGGCCTCCCTAAAATTCTTTGCTGACAATTTCAATGACATCGCTGCACGTAATATCTCTCCCGAGAGTCCCTTGGGTGAAGAATCACCCGATACAATTGAAAGGCGAAAGCAAAAGTTTTTTGAAAGGAACCCTCCAAGAGTTGAAAAGATTCCAGATGAGGGCTACGTAATTGATCCTGTAACAAAAAGAGAGATGAACCCTGAAACTGGTGAATTAAGGCTTGATGGCTATGGTGCAGATATTTTTCCTAGATCTTCCGTAATGCCCACAGACTTCATTCTTGCTTTGATTCCAGAAGAAAGCGGGTTAAGAGGACCTATTGGTGGAATTATAGATGATTTTCTTGGATTTCTCCTCGAAAAATTGGGGGATGTCATTGGTATTGACACATCGACAATCGAAAATATAGCAAATGCGTTACTTGCAATTCCAGATATAATCGGCTTATTCACTGATCCTTCAGCAAGCAAAATCAAACAGTTCATTGAGCAGATTCGACCGATGTTGCCCATTCCTAATTCCATGAACGAATATATTGACTTGCTTGTAGATGGTCTTTTCCTTTTACGTGGCTCCGCCGATGATATCCAATCATTTATCCTTTCTGCGGTAGATCTTCTGATTCCTGACTTAGATATTGGAGGAATCTCACTTAAAACACTTCTTTCACAATTGGTTTCATTGGGATCAAATGTGATACAAAAGATTTCTCAGGGTGGAAATATCATCGATATAATTTTCAGTGCGTTGAATGAGCAGGTTATCTACAATTTGACAAGTACCTTAATTGGAAATGGAACAGTTTTTGGCCTAAGTTCATCAGAGGTTGCTGATTTCATCATTAAGGCCAATGCAACAATTTCTACAATTGTGAATTTGCTTGTAACTGGTGATGTAAAGGGGTTAATTGAAGAATATGGTCCCTTCCTTCTTTCAGTTGCTTTCCAAGAATTTGGATTGTCAAAGGAGGAAGCACAGGCATTCATGGACATGATTGGAATTATTTTGACATCTGCTGATGTTTTCAAGGACAAAACGATTGAGGAGCTATTAATAGACTTTTTGGATAAAATAATCCCTGTTGATATAGACACAATTACCAACAAAGTAAAGGAAATTGTAAAGAAGATCGGACAGGTCATTGAAAATGGAGTAACTGACCTGACAAACCTCCTTTCTGATGTTGAACAACTATTGACAGATATAAACGTACCCTCTCTTGTAAGGAAGGCATTAAAAAGCTTGACCGAATTAATTATTGCTATCAAGAGCAAAGTTCCTATTACTCTTGCAAAAACCATTGGATCAGCAGCAAAAGAATTAGGTCAAGCATTTAATATTCCGTCTCATCTTGTTTCGGCGGCACAGGAACTGACTGAATTTATAGTTGGCGTAATCAAATTCATCAAGAATCCTCCAAAGCTCACTGACATACTACTTTCCGGTGCTCAGGGTATCATTGATATATTTAAGCAAATAAGAGAGGGATTTGAATTCATAATTAATTTTGTTCAAGGAATATTTCCGTCTAGCGGTTATGAACCTGAAGATACTGCAATTACCACAAATTCCCTTACAGGACTTGCGGGTGACTTAGTTGGACAGGCTAGTGAGATTATCGGCATAATTTTGCAGGTAATCGACTCCGTTAAAGGAAATTCAATTGAAGGTGTTTTTCTTTCATTGCTACAAAGTGCCGTTTCGTTGTTTGGCTCATTTGCACCAGATAATTTTCAACCCTACTTGGAAATCGCGAAATCGATTTTTGGCACTATTGTTGGAATTATAACTGAACCGCCAAGCCTCCAAGAAATCCTTGATATCATACTTCCGCACCTTCCTGTTTCAATCCAAGATGTTGCTTCAACTGCTCTAGAGTTTATCCTTTCCATCAAGGACGTATTCCTTGGTGGTTTTAGGGCAGTTTTTGGCCAATTGACTGCATTTGCAGTTGGATTGGTTGAAGACCTGATCGGTAATCTTGTTGGAGGTCTAGGGAATGCGGTAGACGGAATTGATGGAATCCAAATCGAATTCGATGTTCCTTTGGGAGTCGGAAGCTTCTCACTATTTACTCTCAAACTATTTTTCGGATTGGATTTTGGTCTAGAGTTTGACGCAGAAAAGTTTGGAGAGATGATATTTGACCTAATTTTCAGAGGCGTGTCAATTTTCAAGGACGGTGCAGATGTCGTAGAAATCCTCAAAACCGCATTGTCGTTCTTTTCAGTTGTCCCAATCTTTGAAGCTGGTTTTGAAATCGGTAATTTTGGATCTGGTTCAAATGGATTCCTAGATTTCATGCTGACATCTCTTGGTGTTGAACTTAGCTTTTCGGGAGAAGGATGGTTCAAACTTCAACTTTTCTCATTCAAGAACGGCGTGTTCAATTTTGATGACTTTTTCAAGGTGCTTGAATGGGGCTTTACTTTCACAATCAGCATTAGCCGAACATTTACACTCCTTGATTTCCTTACGGGTGGTGCTGGTGGTGGCCTTAATGCAATTGGAAAGTATATTGGTCTAGATGCAATAAGTATCACGATTGCCTTCTCGCTTGCGTTTTCTATAGTGAAACGAGCCGCAACAGCGAACGAGCCTGAAACAGGATCAATGACTATTACGATTGGCATTTCATTCACTGTTTCGCTTGGAATTGACATAATCATAGCCAAACTCATTTTGAAAGGTACCTTAGAAATCACACTGACTTTACTACAAGACTTAGTTGCACCGACCCCATTACGGGTCTTCATTGCCATTCAATTGGTCATAACGGTAACCATCGGCTTTCTACTATTTGATTGGAATTTCGATTATAAATGGTCCCCTGATGGATTTGAACCACCACTAGGATATGAACTTACAGCAGGATCACCTGAAGAAGCTGTGGAAAACGGAGCTCTTGGTGGTGATTCGGATGGAGACGGTCTTGGAGATGAATATGAAAAACAAACTCCTGGACTGAATCCACACGATGAGGATTCTGATGGAGACACCTTGAGCGACAAATATGAAACCCAAACACTAAAGACCGATCCTTCAAACAAGGATACTGACGGCGATGGTTTGGACGATAATGTCGAGCTAAACCTCAAAACCAACCCGTTGCTCCCTGATTCCGATTTCGAAGGACTGACCGATTATGAAGAAGTAGTCATCTATGGAACCAATCCACTCTCAATGGATACTGATGAGGATGGCTT
The DNA here is from genome assembly GCA_027016475.1 of Candidatus Heimdallarchaeota archaeon. Lineage (GTDB taxonomy): Archaea > Asgardarchaeota > Heimdallarchaeia > Heimdallarchaeales > Kariarchaeaceae > WAKA01. Next base: position 16,989 of record JALUTL010000257.1, on the reverse strand, counting down.
GGATGACAAATATGAAGTGTCCTTCTCATGGAATATGACTGGCATTACACCATCGGTTTCTCAGGTCATAATTGGTGGACAACCTTACGATGACAGGACGGATCCTTTGAACCCTGATACTGATGGCGATGGATTATTGGATGGTGAAGAAGGTCCTCGTGGCATTTACTATGGACCGGAATTGGTCGGAACTTCTGAGGACTATGGTTATGAACCTGATCCACCACTCATTTTCAATGGAGGTTATACACATCCATTGGACAATGATACCGATGATGATTCATATTGGCAACTTTATGACGGATCGATAGCTCCTGTTGAAAACAAGTACATTATGGATATGAGTGACAAGAAAGAAATCGAAGGACGAATGGTGATTTTAATTGACCCATTGACTGGAGAGCCAGAGCCACCTCGATTAATTCGAACCAACCCTGTCAATCCTGATTCGGACAGTGACACTGGTGTTACAGCAGCTGAAAGAGAAAATCCACCATTCGGAGAATTCCTGAATTCAGATGGATATGAACTGGGTATTGCGCATACGGATCCATTAGATGGGGATTCTGATGATGATGGACTTATTGACGGTCTTGAAGGTATTCTGAAATCCAACTCCAACCACACAGATCCCTTAAACCCAGATACTGATGGAGACAATCTTGGTGACATGCAGGAATTACTTCTTGGTACTGATGGACGAAGTGTGGATACTGATTTGGATGGCGTTACGGATGGTGATGAATTCCTTATCTACGGAACCAATCCATTTTTAGCAGACACTGATCAAGATGGTCTTGAAGATGGAGAAGAGCTATTTATCTATCATTCTTCACCATTCTCTCGAGATTCAGACGCAGATGGTCTATCAGACTATGCTGAGGTTTGGAAATACTTCTCCAATCCAATGGATGAGGATTCGGACAATGATGGAATCGATGACTTTGATGAAATCTTTGTCTATTATACGGATCCATTTGATGATGATACGGATGACGATGGTCTGCTGGATGGTGATGAAGTTCTAGGTCTACCTTACATCCAAAACGGGACTGAATATCTCATCAAAACTGATCCGACAAAATGGGATACTGATGGTGATTCTATTACCACTCTCAACCAATTCGGTGAGATGAGCATGCCAATGTCTGATTTGGATGAATTTCTATTGGGCACAGATCCAACAAGGAAAGACACTGACTTGGATGGCATCGATGACGGTTGGGAACTTTGGCTTGGCAAAGGAGAGATTCCTAACTTCACTCCAATGAAGCTTGATCCACTTAACAATGATACGGATGGTGACGATCTATTGGACGGCACTGAATTCCAATTGGTCAATCAAAGTCTCTTGCTTTACCCATATGTCGGACAATGGTACTATCTACCTTACAACACGTCTGCTGTAAGCAACGATACGGACGGCGATCAGTTATCTGATCGTGAAGAATTAGATCTTGGAACATTGCCGGATTACAATGACACCGACGGCGACAATATCACTGACTATGCAGAGCTTGAAATTTACAAGACCGATCCCAAACGAAATGATACAGATGGAGATGGCTTATTAGACAACGAGGAGATATTTGGCTTTGAATTCCCGGCAACTAACGGCTCGTTAGGGTTACATGCCATCATCTTCACTGATCCACTAAACAGTGATTCTGATGGTGATCTGTTGCCCGATGGGGCAGAAGTTCATTTCTATAACAGAGATCCTCGGAATCCTGATGAAAACAACAACGGCATCGTTGATGGGATGGAAATTGATACTGATGGAGACGGCCTGTACGATGGTGAAGAATTTTATGTCTACAAGACTGTCGAATCTCCCGATGGTGGAGGTATCCATGAGGTGGACAGTGACCATGATGGTCTATTCGATGGACTGGAGGTATATGAAACGTTGACGAACCCTGCAAATTGGGATTCAGATAACGATACATATTCTGACGGATTGGAAATTTACTGTGGCACTGATCCGAATAACAATGCAACCACAGAGGCTTCGATCGCAGCCTGTTTCACCGGTCTCGAAAGGGTTGCAATCCTTTCTCCTGCGCCTACAACGTACAGAACCAACGCAGTTCCCGTCATCGTATATGATGCAACTGGAAACATGACAGCGATGGAATATCGCTGGAAGCATGAGAATGGTTCATTCAGCTCAGCAGTGCCGATGTATGAGACATCCAATCCTGGATATTGGGAAGGAACTTCATTGTCCTTGCCGTTGCAGAATGGAACGTTCATACTTGAAGTTACCGTGACCCGTCCTGATTCGACAACATTTACTCGTAGTGTTACATTCACACTTGATTTAGGACCTGGTTCTATCGTAATTGAATCACCAGAGCAGAAACGCTATTCATTCAACGAATTCCAAACTCCAGAACTTCCTGTCAAGGTCAAGGCAGGTATCGATTACACAAAGATCTGGTTCAGAATCAGATATGCAAATGGAACCATCTATCAAGACAATACAACCCTCACTTTTGAATCAGGGTTAAATGCATATTATTTGGACAAAGTTACATTCCCCAAAATAAGGGGTGTATCCAACTATTCTATTGAAGTATTTGGAAGCAAGACTAACGGCCAAATTTTGGTCAAGACTCATCATTTCCAAATCAAAACTCCGACAATTATTGACAATGCACTCTACGTTGCAGTACCAACTATCTCTGTTGCTACAATCGCAACAGTTGTTAAAGTAGGTGTTGGCAAAGGCGGATTCAAGAATCCGTTCAAGAAGAAAACGTAAGGAGGTCAAAAAATGAAGATATCGCAATTTAAATTACTTGCAATGAACTTGTTTATCATCGCAATCCTCAGTCTCAGCCCCATTGTTGCGGTTCAGGGAGACCTGTTCGCAGGGAACGACGAGACTCAAACCAACCCTGTCCCCCAAGCAGATTGGAAGGACGGAATCGACGACAGCCCCCCAGAGTTCATAGATCCTAATGCAGGATATGCTGAAGATCAGAATATGGGTGACCTGTTGTCGGACAATGACAATACAGCAGGCAAAAAATGGGATCCTTGGCTCACTAAAGCAGCTATTCATGCAATAGCGACCACAGATGATGGAGATATGATGGCTTTGGCCGGAGGATTCCTCTATGACAACCAAATCCATCTGTACAGGTGGAACTACCAGACAGATCAGTATGATCTAGTCTCAGAAATAGGTGGAGGAATCTTCCGGTCTGACGTCATGTCCCTTGACTTTGCAGATGTGGATTACAACAATCTCACTGAGATCATTGCTGGTGGAGAAGATGGTCGATTCTATGTGTTCGAACAGAGACACCTGTATGACCCATATACCAATAGCGAAAATACTTTTGACCTAGTATATGAAAGCCCCAGATTGGGCAGGGTATTCGACATTATCGTTGCCGACACCGACAAAGACTACCGGCAGGACATAATCGTTGGGACTGGCAATACTGTCAGATGGTATGAATATGATACACACGGTAGCTATCCATTCGGAGAGGATCACTTTATCACGTTCAGGGAAGTTTTCAATTACACCATGCCTTCACAGGTAACTGCATTGGGCATTTCAGATGTTGATTATGATGGTCTCCCAGAAGTTGCAGTTGGAATGCGCTCTGGTGAAATCCAGCTTCTCGAAAATGACGGTACCACCCTCATGATAAACGGCTATCCATATCCAATCACCCAAGACAACAAGTACCGCTTTGAATGGTCATCTGGAACATTGATCCAAAGGGACATCTCCGACATCTCTGGAGGTGACATTGATGATGACAATCATGCAGAGCTGATGATTGCTGTCCAAGGTCAAGGTGCTTATGTGCTTGACAACATAGATGGCAATATAGCACCGTTCCGCATTGAACGACCATTTGCAAGTTGGGAATCAAATCTGACTGCCTTTTACTCGTTGGATATCTTCACCGATTCAATGGTGAATTCATCAAGCTGGTTCAACAATACTGATCTACCATTGAACCAAGCGAATGTATATCAGACCAATAACGGCACAACAATTGAACCGCTAAACTACACGTTGGCTCATTTTGAAGTTTATCCTTTCAATTCCTTTGCTGTCCGTGTGCCTGATCAAAGGTATACTACTTTTGACGCAGGTAAGATTCCTGGAAAGAGTGCTTGGGCCATCTTTGATTTTGGAAATGACGAAGAGGCTGCTGGAAATGGTGCCCCTACAGTGCCCGAACTTGAAATCTATATCAAAAAGGGAACTGGTGCTGGTGCTACATTGGAACTTTCTATTTCGGAAGACAACAGTATCTATCACAAAATAAATTCATCATACATTACTCTTGAAACGGTCAATTCAACTTATGACCGGTTTTTGGTCGAAGTTGATCCAACAATTGCTACTGGACTGCTTACCCATTACCGCTATCTCAACCTTACAGTGACCTCCGGTAAAGTGGAAGTGGACACGATCATTACTCGTGCAATCAACAATCCGATTTATGATGCACTTTCAACAGAAGTTGGTCCAATGCAACTTAAGAATCAAGCTTCTGCGAATACAGTTGGATTTATCGGTACAATTGATGGAACTATTTTAGCAGTAGATTGGAATCCTGCAACAAAAAGATATGAAATAGTTTGGGACAGTTGGCGTGCTGAACGGTATAAGCTTCAGAAAAATATTTTTGATCTCGAACTGATCAAAAAGTCTGGAACATTCCCTGCGTGGATTAACTATGGCTTATACAGCACAATTGGAAGCTATTCCAATGGCTTGTACAATCCAATTGCTAATGAATATCAAAAACTCATGTCCTATACTGCGGCAAATTTCTACAATTATAGACAAGAAAGCAGTTCTGAATTTATTTTGATCACTGACAGTGGGCAAATTTTAGCTGCTAGACAATCCAATCCGACAACCCAGTTGGTTGTTGATGCTACATTGTCAAATATGCTTTTCAACACAACCTTTGCTAAAAATAAAGGTGGATCTGATCTTCTAACTGTACAAGAATACATCAACATCCGAAAAGGAATCAATCCGAACGCTCAATTTGCGGCTTCACTTGTACCATTTGAGACTAATTTCTATGATTCTAACAGAGACATTCTTCTTGATGCAGTGGATTCAGGCTGGCTTCTCATTCTTGGTGAATGGTCTGGATCTGTAGGTTTGATCAATCCAAATCCATATGGTGTACCTGAAATTCCAAACGGCGTAAACGAACTAACAGTTTGGTATTTGGACAGTTTTCCTGGATTTTCCGCATGTCCGGCTGGGTTGGAAGAATGCAGTGGTTTTGTTCCTTTGACAGACACTGGAACATTCCCTGACACATTCAGTCAATTGGAATACTCTGGTCAGTTAGAAAATATCTTAAGGGAATCAACTTGGTTCCCAAAGGTAGCATCTGGTGACTTTATTGGGGATGAAACAAGTGATTTTGTCCTGACAAATGGGAAGCTTCATTTGATTGAAGTCGCATATACTGAACTTCCTAATTCTCTTGGGGCATATCAAAATATTTTATTGGAAAAAATAGGTTTTATTCTTACACCATCTGAACCGCTATACCAATTCCCATTGACACAAAAATCAAGTGAACTTTCGCTTTTTTACAAAGGGGATTATTTCAAGGAAATCAATGACCAAGCCAAAGGGCGTCAGTGGACTGATGCCCAAGTGGTCAATTTTGACAACGATGATGATTTTGACTTGATTTTGGGTTTTGCAAGCTACAATTCTACCTTGGTTAATTTTGAAAAGAGAACCTTTGGTATGACCTATTGGGAAAATGAAGGAACTAAAGATAGTCCAATCTGGGTTGAGAAGAAGAAAGCAGTTACAAACAATGACCCTGATTCAAACTTCAGGGTGCATAGATATGGATTCCCGGTATTGATTTATGACAACTATGACTTTGAAGACCTTCCTTTCACTCCTCCAATTGGTTATCATCCATATTACCGAGATCTTCAGCCCACACGATTGATCATGTTGCAACAGGACGACAAAGAAACATTCGAAGGCATTCTGACATCATTTACTGCGGAATACAATCATGGAACCTCATTGTTAGCGGCAACTTATCCTGAAGCCAAACGGGTTGATATCAATCTAAAATACAGCGATTCTTTGCTTGGCGGCAAGAACTTTGGATTCCACATCTTTGAGACTTGGAATAACGAGGAAGAGCTGCGTGATTGGACACTTTCCATGAGTACAGCAGATCTAGATGAAGATGGGAAAAATGAAGTTATTGTTGGAGATTTCAACAACAACATCTATGTGTTCGAACATCTCTCCAACAACACGTTCAAACGGGCCTACAAGTCCTTTGATGTCAACCACACCGTACAGGACACAAACAGTCCATACGGTCATGAGAAATTCGGTGGCATCAACGGTACTTTCTTCAGGACAATCTACGACCATATCCGCTTTCTTATAGCTGGTACGGATCTCAACAACAACTCTCTCCAAGAGTTTGTTGCAGCCACTGATTCAACGCTTTTTGTGTTTGAGGCAACCCGAACAATAACGGGACGGATTCATGATGATACCTATACCCTAATAGGAACCTTTGACCTATTCAATTTTGCCACATTGTCGAACCTTGCTCCAGACAAACGACGAATAACTGCCCTATCTTGGGGCGATGATCTAACCCACGACGGAAGACGTGAGTTGATAGTGGCAATCGGTTCTGCATTGTTGATTTTTGAAATTTCAACCTCTGCATCTACTTCTTCAGGAGAATTCAACACAGAATCTATCTCGACTACCTATCCTCTATTCAATATGGAAGAAATCTTCTACAAGCAAACCTACAAAGGAAAAGGTCTTTACAATGTCCCTGGAAACTATCGGATGTATCCTGACATGGAAATCCGTTCGATCTTGGTATCGGATTTGGATCGAGATGGTAGGATGGACATAACTATCGCTGGTGAGGATCAAAGAAGTGCACGACCAATATGGGGTGGCTTCATTACAATCCTTGAGTGGACAGGTGGCACTTTCTCCCAAATGGTCGATTCTGATGTGTTCACGAAAACTACGCAATTCAACCCGATCAATGATTTAGATACTGATGATACTGACTATGATGGCTTTCGGGAACTGATTATTGGACATGATCAAGGTGTTGACCTCTATGAATTTGTTGGGGATAATACTGCTGAAATTCGGGAGGTTATTACGTCAAATCCCCATTATCAAATTCCTCAGAGAAGCTATTATTATCCCTCTAGCCCACAAGAGCATAAGGATGTGTTGAGATTACCCAACGGCACACTTATCATGGTCTTTGTAGATGGTGTTGGTGTAGGTGCTACCCTAAAGAGGACATATTCCTATGACAATGGAAATACGTGGACGACCGCAACTACATTATCCTATACTCGGTTTTCTACACCTATCACGACATCGTTATTGGGAATAGTAGAAGTAAGCTTGGCCTATCAATTCAACAGCTTGTGGCTTAAATTTTCTGAATGGCGAGAAGATACTGGTTCAACAGATTGGTATGTTTTCTATATAATGAAAGATCCAAAATCTGGCGATTTTGCATATCCCATTCATCAGGCTAGGGTGTCAGTTGAAAGTGGACAGTCTGCATCTGGACGACTATTTCCATTGTTGGGTACAGTAAATGAAATTGGGTTTGTGGTTTACTATCCGCAGTTGTCAACTTTGTATTTATTCAAAGTTACCTCTACCGGATCCTATAGCCTTACCAAAGTTCCTTGGGCAAACGGCACAATTCTTGGTAATCATTACTACATTCACTCCCTAGATATTGTGCAAAATCCAAAGAATCTAACCCAATATGATCTTGTGTTTGCGGGTTATTCATACAATGAATCACTTTCATTGGATTTAGACCTTTATTATACCCAATTCAGCATATTTGACCTTTCCAACTGGCAATTTAATTTCACTGGAATGCCTGGAAGGATTTTTGAATCTGGTATCTCAAGCTTCTATCCATCTGTCGCTAGGGAGCTGCACACTAATAATCTTGTCGTGGTTTTCCAACAGACAAAATTGAACCTATTTGATGGTTTATATTCCGTTTGGTCAAATGACAATGGTATTAGTTGGAAAGGTCCCTATAATATGAACTACCCATTGGGTCTAGATCTTCCTGGTATTACGGCATTTCCTTCTAAGAGCAAGGAAAGTTACCAAGTTGGTTTGCTTGAAGGAGCGATCTTGATTGACAAGATTGATACAAATCGTCCCATTATAACGGCTACATCTGGCCGTGGATTCACCATGACTTACAATGTCAAATACCGATTTCAATTCAATTTAGCAAAATTTGGCCTCTGTGGTTTTAGTAGCAGCAATTACGGCAACGACGGTTTCAGTCTTGAATCATCTGTAAAGAGCTCATATCAAACATGTTCCTTTGATCCAATGACTGTGAATGCGTATGCCTTTGCTTATAATCCTTGGAGCAACTTCACGTGGTACGATTTGGGTAGTGCAAACAAGATATCAATCGGTGACAGCGATTCAGACTTCAGAAAAGAAATTATTGTTGCCAGTGGAAAGAATGCCTACCTGTACGAATTTAAGAAAAACTCAGCAGACTACATTCTCCATGTACAAAAATGGGTGAGTCCAACTTACATCCGCGACATCACAGAAGTGGCCATTTCAGATGCAAACGGCAATGGGTTGCCAGAAATCCTCGTAGAATCAGATCGAGGTGTGGTACATTCATATGAGGTGCTCAATGCCATTCCTAGTGACGGAAAATTCCTTTTGCCAAAAGTTGAGAAAACAATAACTTCTACTTACAACAATACTGTTAACAATTATGTAATTTCAATTGTCCCTGTTGAAATAGACAATGACGGCATAGAGGATTTTGTGTACATGACCTATGGAGGGCAACTTGTGGCCATTTCTGGTGCTACATTCAGTCCTCTGTGGATTTCAGGTTTGTCTAATCCAAGTGTGAGGGCAGACATTCGTACATTCTCATTACTCCTGCAATTGATCAAGGATGGTTCTGGAACTCCAACCCATGCAGTGATGTCATTTAACGACACTCTCTATGCATATAAACTGTCTGATGGCTCTTTGAGTGCTTCTGTAAATATGGGTGGCAATCAGTACATCAATAAGATTCAAGCTTTGAATACCACTTCAGGCCAACCTCAAGATATTCTTCTTAGTACTATCAATGGATCCATTGTTCAGTTGAAGCTGGATACCTCTAGCTTTACTACTGTATTCAAAATTAACCCCTTTGGTAAATCTCCGACATTACTTCATACTTTTGAGTTTGGCCATTACACAAATCAAACAAATGACGAAATAGCAATGTTGCTTTATAATGGCACGATTGGTGTTGTGGAATTGCCGTCTGGCACCATTAAATGGACTGTAAACTATCCAATAGAAACTGGCTATTTTGACATAATTCCGAGCTTGATGGTTGCTGATCTGAACAAGGATAACCTTACAGACATTATTGCAGGGTACAACACAACAATTGCAATGGATGGGCTAACAGGAAAACAACTTTGGAATACCTCAATTGATCCAGGCTTGATGAATATGCAAAATAGTATTACTGATATTGATGGGGATGACATTCCTGAACTGTTCTTCCAAAGTTGGTCAACAAATGGACTAGTTGTCCTTTCTGGAGCATCAGGAAAAACACTTTGGAGAACCCCATCTCCATCAGTCCTTAGTGCTGGTATTGGTGCTATTATTCGGGACTTTAAACATGGATCGCTAGACCTAACAGGTTTGAGCTCTGCTTTGTGGATTTCTTCAAGTAAAGGTAGAGCATTTGTGTATGACGCAAAGTCAGGCGTTTCCATGGGTGGAATTTCCCTTGAGGCTGGCACTTACTCAACCGCACTACTTTCCCAACCTGGAAATAAAACTGCCCTTTTGGTTGGTGATATGACTGGAAATGTCACTGTTGTCTCGTTCTGGGACGATTATCCCAAACCAACAGCAGTTCTTCCACCATCATTCAAGGAGACTCCGTTCATCAAACTGGGCGAAGAATTCACTTCCCGAACCCAGTTCTTCCTTTACGAAACCTTCAGTTCTGATGGAATAGATGATGTGTTTGTTGCAGACGATTTCTTTGTCGGTGCAGCAGACACTGGACGCCTCCTCAATGACCCTACCTTCAATGAAGCTGAATGGACTGTGGATGATCTTACCTTAGGTGAATATCGCGAAGCAGGTGGTTTGGTTGATATCGACGGGAATGGACAGAAGGATCTGCTGGTCTTGGCATTTGAAAGGAAGATTGTTGCCTATAAACTACAAACTGGAGATGTATCTTGGGAAAGATCTACGGTCGTCTCTGATGGCAACTATGTCAATTATCAGATGTTCATAGGACAGTTTGATGGAACACCTGGAGAAGAAATCATTATTTCAAGAGAACTCCGTAACTTCACTACAGGCATCCAATACGCTGAACTGTTCTATATGAAAGGTGATGGCTCAATCCCAGGAATGATCTATTCAAAACCAAACTATGCTAATCCTGTTATATCTGTCGAGGACTTGAATGGTGATGGAAAAGTTGAAGTTCTATATGCTTTCAGAAGTACTATCAATCCCTTAATTCAGGAATTGGGTGGCTTTTCTAATCCAAGTCCAAATATGTTCTCCTTCTTTAACTTCACATTGGCAGGACTTCCACCGGTAACCCAAATTCCAGTTGGTGATTTTGATGACACAAACACAATTAGAGAATTTGCATGGTTCTTTGACTTTGCTGCACTTGAGCTTGGTGGGCCATTTGCTTTCCTTTTGGATCTGTTTCCATCACTGATACTTACCCTGGCTGCTGATCCTGCTTCCTTTAATGCTATAGGTGTTCCTTCGACCTGGATTGGAATTGCACCAGCAATAGGGGAAGCCTACGACTACCTTGTACATGATATTGATGGTGATGGGCGCGATGACCTGCTTGTGCAAACGGAGAACAATCAGTATTACAATATGTATTACAAGACTGGCTCTTCAATCATTACAAAGGGTGAAGTGCTCTCTACCATTGCAGTACCTTATGCTGAACACTCAATGCTGAAAGGATCATTCAAAACCGCTTCATCAACAAGCTTGGCATTGATTGCATCTGCTGACACGGTAATTGTCTATGATTCCCTTAATGTCAGCACCATGCAACCTCAATTTACTGTGAGTGTTGATATCGACATCATACAGGATGTATTGCCGGGAACCTTTGATGGTGATAGCATTACTGATCTGATGATTGTCAGCAGAAACGGTTATGTATGGGTAGTGAAATCAACACAGCCAAGTTCTCTTGATTTACAGGGTGAAAAGGCAGATAATGTGACTAGTGAGGTTTTGCTTGATCAATTGGCCTTACTTATTGCCTTGAATCCTTGGATCATGCAGATGCTTGTCCAAGTGTTTATGCTTGCAGTGCTCCTCCCAGTGATGAAAAAGAAGAAAATGATTTGAAGCAGATACATTGATTGTTTTATGCCCATAAAATTTTCAAATTCAACTTAATCAATTAGGCAAAGCAGATTTCGATCGATATAAAAAGGAACAATCAATCAGTGATTCAGAAATTCAGGTAACGTTTATGAAGGACTTAAACATTGTATGTCTAATAAAACAAGTTCCAGTCCCAAAGGCAATGAAGACCAAAGAGGACGGAATGATGGATCGTAGCGGCAAATCCATGATGAACCCATACTGCCAAAATGCATTGGAAGAGGCACTAAAACTCAGGGATCAGGTTGGTGGAAAGGTGACGGTTGTCAGCATGGGGCCTCCAAATGCGCAGCAGTCATTGATGGAAGCACTAAGAAGAGGGGCTGATGAGGCAATCCTTCTTTCAGATCGACTTTTGGCAGGTTCAGACACTTGGGCCACAGCTTATGCATTGAGTACTACACTCAAAAAGTACTGTATGCCAATTGATGTTCTTTTTGCAGGGTTACAAACGATAGACGGTGATACAGCTCATGTGGGGCCACAGGTTGCTGAACACCTAAATATGTATCAAGTGTGCTATGTTGATAAGATCATACCGAAAGAAAACACATTATTGGTGAGACGGCTTATTGAGGGTGGTTACGCTACCTATGAAGTGCCTTTGCCAGTTATGCTCTCAATTACAAAAGAAGCCAACGTTCCACGTGGTCCGTCTCTCAAATATTCCTTAGAGACATTAAAGAAAGAGATTAAAATTGTCAGTGTTAAAGACATTGGACTGACGAGAGAAGAAGTTGGTTTGGCCGGGTCACCAACTATTGTTTCCCGTGTGCTTAATGTTGTGATAGACAGGCCTCCTGTAAAGATTTTTGAGGAAGGGACAATGGAAAAACGGGTCAAGCAACTTCTTGTTGCGGTCAATCAACATGAGGAGGAAGCACAATGAGTGAAGCCGAAGAAAGGGCGCGAAGACGAGCGGAATTGGATGCCAAAGTTCCTGAGGTGGATCTTCGAAATGGTCACAAGGGGATATGCACTTGGGCCCAAACATCAGGGGAGGAATTGCATCCGGCTGCATTGGAAATATTGGGTGAAGCGCGTAGAATCAGCGAGAAAATTGATGATCCAACCGTGACAACAATTGTAGTTGGAAAGAACGCCGAAAAGCATGCCCAAACACTAATTGAATATGGTGCGGATGTTGTGTATGTTATTTCGGATGACCGGCTGGAATTCTATTCTGATTTGCCATATGCCCGAGCCATTTGTGACGCTATACAGGAGATAAAGCCTGAAATCATGATTTTCACGGCTTCTGCGATTGGAAGGAGTCTGGCCCCCCGATGTGCATCTCGTTTGCATGTGGGGTTGTCTGCAGATTGTACGGAACTGGATATTGGGCAATATGTCAACAGGAAGAAGAACCAGAGATTTCCAAGAGCATTTCTCATGAAACGTCCTTCATTTGGAGAAAGCAAATTGGCAACCATCATAGGTCCATGGACATATCCCCAATCCGCTACTGTCAGGCCCGGTGTTTTCCAGCCTCTAAAGCCAGATCCTACCCGTAAGGGAGAAGTTGTGCACTTCACTCCCAAATGGGCTGAGGATGATTGGAAGACAACTGTTGTATCGTATGAGCTGGAAGGAAGTCGTGTCGAGTTGGAAAAGGCCGACATTATCGTTTCTGGCGGCTTGGGTGTTGGAAAGGAAGGCTTTGCCATGCTTCAGGAATTGGTTGATGCATTACGAGCCAATGGACAGCGGGCAGAGCTTGGTGCTTCAAGGGCAGCAGTGAACGCAGGCTACATTTCCGCAGACCACCAAGTTGGTCAGACAGGAAAGACCGTAAGGCCTAAGGTCTACATTGCCGTTGGAATATCAGGTGCTGTTCAACACATAATGGGTATGCGAAACTCTCGTACCATAATTGCAATCAACACTGATCCAAATGCCCGGATATTTTCTGTTGCAAATTATGGAATTGTAGCTGATTACAAGGAAGTTATTCCTGAGATGATCAAACAAGTCAAGAACGGATTTACTTTTGATGTCGACCATTGAGCAATTCAACTTGGAAAAAATGAAGTCTCTAAATACAGTTAATGAATCAAGATACTGATGACCATTGCGACCACTGAAGCGGTAGCCAATTTTCAGGAATTGCTAGAGGGGGATTATATAGATAAATTTTGGCCGTTTCACGAACTCATGAAGTATCGTGTAACGGACATTCTGCTTGTGGCAAGCCTTTATGACGATTATGTAATGGAAGCTGATCAAACCTACTATGAGCAACTGACAGAAGAGTACAATCAATTGAACATTTCTACGCCTCCCCCAAGGATCGTGAGGG
>JALUTL010000257.1:2712-3174 GCA_027016475.1 Candidatus Heimdallarchaeota archaeon | reverse complement strand
GTTTCAAATACGGATCGGGCAAAAGAGATCCTTAAGAAACAGAAGTTCGATCTGATCATCTTGACTTCCCGTGTCGGGCAAAACCCTTTCGAATTTGGCAACGATGTAAAAAAGTTGTATGGCGATATTCCTGTCATTCATCTTCTTACCTCTCCTGCGGATCTTACGGCATTGCCGCCTTTCAATAAGCGTGAAGGAATAGACCATATTTTCCTCTATTCGGGGGACATTGACATATTTTTGGCTATCATTAAACAAATAGAAGATCTGAAAAATTTGGATCATGATACACAAGTCGGTAAAGTTCGGATCATTTTAGTCATTGAAGACACAATTTCATATTACAGCCTTTTCCTTCCAATGATTTACCAATTGATGGTGAAGCAGACTAGACGTCTCATTTCAAGAAGCGTCAATCAGGCACATCGCCAATTGTTGGTACGTATTCGTCCCAAGATCATT
>JALUTL010000257.1:0-2702 GCA_027016475.1 Candidatus Heimdallarchaeota archaeon | reverse complement strand
TTCCCAAAGGAAACGCAAAAGTTGCTGATGCTGGTTTTCAGTTGGTTGAGTATCTGAAACGAGAACTTCCACATGTTCCAATACTGTTGCAGTCTTCAGAAATGTCAAACGCAAAAAAAGCTGAGGAATTGGGAACGTATTTCATATACAAACATTCTCCCACCCTGTTGAAAGAATTCGGAGACTTCTTTGCTAAGATTGGATTTGGTGACTTTATTTTCCTCCTTCCAAATGGTGAGGAGGTTGCACGGGCAAAGGATGTAATAGAGTTTCAAAAGGTCATCAAAATTGTTCCTTTGGAATCTATTTTGTATCATGCACAAAGGGATCATTTTAGCAGATGGCTGTTCACACGTGGGGAATTTGATCTTGCCTATGAACTTTGGAGCAAGAAAGTGGAGGATTTTGAAAATGGTGAGGAAATTCGGCAGTATTTGATTGAATTCTTTCAAAGGACACGATTGGAAAGAAAACGGGGAATAATCAGTGAATTTGATCCAGATGAATTTGAAACAGCCCCATTCTCACGGATTGGGAACGGATCACTTGGAGGAAAAGGAAGGGGGCTTGCGTTTGTCACCACAATTCTAGAGCGGGTTCAATCTTATTTTACTGATAGATATCCTTCAGTAAAAATCACTGTTCCCAGGACAGTCGTCATTGCGACAGACTTTTTTGACAAATTCATCGAAGACAATAATCTGAAAGATTTGGTTCTGTATGAAGACAAAGAAGATCATGAGATACAGAACAAAATCTTGGAAAAGCAGTTGCCTAAGGAACTCCGAAACCAAATCTATTCCTTTGCAAAAATCTTCAAATCACCATTGGCTGTAAGAAGTTCCAGCCTGCTTGAGGATTCTCAATTCCAGCCTTTTGCGGGGATATACACAACCCTGTTGCTTCCCAATACGCATCGGAAAGTAAAGCAACGAGCTGCTGTAATTGAAAAAGCAGTGAAAATTATCTACGCATCAACCTTCACCAAAGTTGCCAAATCTTACATTACAACTATGGGACAAAAAATAGAGATAGAAAAAATGGGTGTGATTCTACAAAAAGTGGTCGGAAAGCAACATGGAGATCGGTACTATCCCTCAATCTCTGGTGTGGCACAGTCATACAATTACTATCCAGTCGCCCCTGCAAAGCCAGAAGACGGCGTAGTTCATCTTGCGGTTGGTTTAGGCGCATCAATTACTTCTGGTCGTAAGTATCTTTCATTCTCACCCAAATATCCACGAAAGCTTGTACAGCATTATTCGCCGGCAGCATCTCTTGCCAATTCCCAAACCGATTTCTTTGCACTGAGGCTTGATGAACAGGCCGATTTGACGAAAGGAGATTTGTCTACCTTGGAGCATTGCAGCATTGCAGAAGCAGAAAAGGACGACGAACTCCAATGGAGTGCCGCAACAGTGGATTTACAGAACGATCGAATTGTTGATGGAGTGAGGGAAACAGGGCCTCGTGTCATTACGTTTCCATACTTGTTAAAGTTTAACCGTATCCCTCTCAGCGAAATGATCATTGACCTGTTGAGTCTCTGGAAACAGGCGTTTGGATGTGAAATAGAAATGGAGTTCTCCATCAACTTGGACTATGAAAGTGGAAACCATGAATTCTATATTCTGCAAGTGAGGCCTCTAATCACAGAAATTGTCCCTTCAGAAATGGATTTGTCAAGATTCAAACCTGAACAGGCCATTGCCAGCTCTTCATTGGCTTTAGGTAATGGTTCAATAGACGATGTACAGGACATTGTTTTTGTGCCTCCTTGGAGTTTCAAAGTAACGGAGACCGTTGAAATCAAGGACGAAGTTTCCCGATTCAACCAAAAGCTCAAAGAACTGAATCGCCCGTTTCTGCTTATTGGACCAGGAAGATGGGGAACCAGCGATCGATTTCTTGGAATTCCGGTTCGATGGAATGACATTGACCAAGCTAAAGCGATCATTGAATATGGTATGGAAGGATTTCAAATTGATCCATCTCACGGATCCCATTTTTTCCTCAACATCACCAGTTCAAGGCGAGGGTATTTCACAATTGCCCACAATGATCCCAGTTCCCATATAGATTGGGAATGGTTAAAATCTATTGCTCCTACTGAACAGAGTAGGCATGCAATACACATACGTCTTGAAAAACCTCTGAAAATCCTAATCGATGGAAAGCAAGGTAGGGGCTTGATTCTTAAACCCGATGTGGAAATAAATTTTAACGGAAATGGAACATTGGCTATTGAATGAGTAAAGAAGAAGACAATTCATCCGCGCTTGTCGAACAGCTTATGAATGAAATATTTTCCCAAAAGTAATGTCTTAAATCTAATTTCTGCTCTTTTCCTCTTTCAAATAAAGGAGGAATTCATCAGGGTGGGAAAATGAGATGACATAGCTTTTATTGTCATTTGTTTCAATTCGGATGCCTTGAGACCCAGTAATGTAACCAATACTCCCATCTAACCCGAAACGGCGACCATGGCCCAAGTAATCCCGGAATGGATGAATTTTAACTCTGACAACCTGTGTAATGTCTTCAACTTGGATTTCATCCTTTAATGGGCCATTACGGAGAACAATTTTCCCATCAAATGCTTTTATTTCGACTTTTGAAAGTCTGTGAAAAAGGTAGAAGACAATTCCTCCAAAAATCAGCAAACTTATTGAACTTTCAAAATTTCCAACTGACAAGTGAAT
>JALUTL010000256.1:3348-10898 GCA_027016475.1 Candidatus Heimdallarchaeota archaeon | reverse complement strand
ATTTGTCCTCTTAAATTTTGACCAGACAAAGACAAAGAACGTCCAGGAGGATTCCGCACGAATGATCGCCCAAATGCCTCAAGTAGAAGAAGTTCATATAATTGCAGGGCAGTGGGATATTATTTGCAAAGTTAGGGCCAGATCGGTGAAGGAATTGGGTGATTTTGTCATCAATGATTTAAAATCAGTTGAAGGAATCAGCGCAAGCTTTACCTTGGTTGTACTCAAATCATTGAAAGAAACAAATGATCCTCCATATGTGATCGATTACTTGCTAGAAACACAAACAATGAGTTCAGATGATCATCAATAGATTGTAAATGCCATGTCGCCGAATAATGGGTATTTCATTTCGATGAAATCACCTTTGATAGAATAGAAGTCAAAATGGGGCACAACTTTCAAAAGATGGTTGTAGCCGAAACCTGTGTTCATTGCTTCCAATTCAAGTGGCAAAAATGGCTTTTGGAGATTTTCATTGATGGAAGTCTCATAACTTCTCAAATAGTCCAGATATGTTTCTACCAATTCCATTAGAGATCTACTTGGAATGAATGCAGAATTTTGTAAAACTATCTGAGCGTTTTCCTGAATAACTTCATTCAACGTTTTTTTGTTCAAGACCATTTGCAGAACATTTAGAAGGAATTTGTATGAAAGTTCTACATAAGGTGCCAATGTAGCCTCAACTGGTTTAAGCTCTTTGAGTTTTTTAACTGCCAACTGAACTGTGTCCAAATTTCCTTTTTTCAAGGCAAAATTTACCATGACTATTGGGGTGGCAAAAATATATTGAAAATGAGATGGCAGAATAGTCTCTTTTGGAAAGAACCGAGAAGCCCATTCAAGTTTGGCGATGTGGTCGTCATATTCGAACGGAAATGAGTTCAGTAAGACTGCATGCGCTATTATATAAGAGTGGAGCAACATAAACCTAGCATCTTCATGTTCTATTTCTTTTGGTGTGAAGTCACCAGTCAGTTCATGCTCGATTTGGGACAGAATTGTTTCCATTTTATGCTTAAGTTGATCCTTGATGGAACTTGGATTCTGTAATTCCTCAATATGTTCAAATAGTTGGCAAGCTTTGGCGATGTATTGAATTGCTTGTTCCAGATGCTTGATTGATGAATGAGTTCCCATTACAACCTGTTCACGTGCTATGGTTGCAAGATTCGACTCCCGTAGCTTTTGGATGTATTTTGATTTGAGGTTATAAAATCTGTCAATTAGTGAAACTGGAAACTTGTAATATAGAACTTCTCCTTCCCAATATGCAAGATAAGTTTCATACCTTTCGATTTGGAACTTGTCCATAAGCACAGAAATTCCGACAATCAGGGATCCATATATTTGATAGAAAAGTTGGAGGAACTTATCCAAAAATGGCTCGAAGTTTTGGTCTGCTATGACGTTTGCAAATGAATCATCAGTAAATAACGAGTCAAGTGTTTTATAATAGTACATACAAAGACCCAAAATTCTTTCAAACTGTGAATTTTCCAAAAAAGGGGCTTGATTCAAAATTTGGAGATTAAATTGACCATACTGGAGAATTTTTTCAACGGTTTCCAACCACTGTCCTGGTTTAGTTAATGGACTAATATCTTCAAGGACTGTGGGATCAAATTCTCTTACTAGGATTTTTCCTACCCATTCACTCAAATGGAAAACTTTGTTTGCCCCTTCCAATATACGGTTTCTTAGCAGGATTTTATGCACTTTTTCCCATATGGATTGGTTGAGTTCATCTAAGCTTAAATCATATTCATACAATTTTTTCTTTAAGAACAAAAAATTTTCATTCAAATCAACCATTCTCTGGAACTTTACATTGACATCGATGTTTGGGTCTGTCAAGAATTCTGATACTTCTTCTTTCAATTCTGAATATCTGTTTTTGATGATGGTTTTTGCAGATATCAATGGGAATCCATCTTTGAGTTTGTCTTCCATGTTCTCTGCCAATTGTACCAATTCCATAAGGGCTTCCTGCATATTCAAAAATAACAATTTTGGATACTAAAAATTTATCGGGTGATAACAGAAATTTGGACAGGAATCAAATTGATAACATGTAGCAATATTGACTTTCATCTAAGTTAATTTATTAAAGAAAAACATACAGTTCAACTTAATGAAACATCAACAGGTTCCCGAATGGTTGCGGTTTCGGGGTCATACATTCAGCAGAACGTTGAGTGTTGTGAATTCGACAGTTCGAAAATCAAACATTGCAACTGTCTGTCAGGAAGCCAGATGCCCAAACAGAACAGAATGCTGGTCTGGAGGCACCGCCACCTTTATGCTGATGGGTGACACTTGCACTAGAGGGTGCAAATTCTGTGCAGTCAAGACCTCGGACAATCCATCCCCACTGAATCCGAATGAACCTGAAAATTTGACAAAAGCCCTTTTCGATTGGAACCTATCGTATGTTGTCCTTACTTCTGTCGACAGGGATGATCTTCCTGATGGCGGGGCATCCCATTTGGCTGAATGCATCAATGCTGTAAAGCGATCTCATCCTGACATGTTGATAGAAATATTGATTCCGGACTTCCAAGGTGATGAAAAGGCCATCCAAACAATTGTCAAATCCAAACCGGCTGTAATAGCTCACAATGTAGAAACAGTCGAGCGCCTGCAACGAAAAGTAAGAGACAGAAGAGCAAGTTACTCGCAATCACTGAAGGTATTGAAAACCGTCAAGAATATTGATGAGGAGATATTTACAAAATCAAGTATTATGGTTGGACTTTCTGAGACTTTTGAAGAAGTTGTTCAAACGATGCAAGATCTTCGAAACGTTGGTGTTGATTTTCTTACTATTGGACAGTACATGAGACCAACATTTCGTCATATGAGTGTCAAAGAATACGTTCATCCCAGCGTGTTTGAGGAATACGAAAGAATCGGCCTTGAATTAGGTTTCAGGTATGTTGCTTCTGGCCCATTGGTTCGATCTTCCTACCGTGCTGGTGAATTTTTTGTTGAAAATCTAATTCGAGAAAAAAGAGGACAAAATTCTGACACTCCCTGAATTCCAACTAAATGAAGTAGACTATATGGTGGTCTTTGATCAATTTTCCAATATGTCCCTTCTGAACCAATTCTTCTGCTTTTGCCGGATCGAAATTTTCGATTTCTCTCTTCATTTCTTCAACAGACAAGTTTCTTTTTTCTAATATGACCTTGGCATACCTTTGAAGTTCCTCCGGTAGCTGTATCAGTGTCATGGCGTTCAGAGGATTGGTTGGCTCAATTTTGTGTGTTACTTCCTCCATTCGAAGCATTGAACGGAGGGTAGTCTCAAACTCTGCGAATTCATCCATATCTCCTTTCCACTTTTCAATTCTTTCGCCAAACTGTTTCAAAAACATAATTCCAATTTCTGTAAGGGGAATGTTCTCTCCAATGGAAAACTCATCCCCCAAAGCAACCACTACCATTAGCGGTCCTGTTGGCTGAATCACAAAAGTATATCCGCCAGCAGAAAAATGGTTTACATAACCTCCTGTCATTTCTTGGACAAAATTTTGCATAGCGGTCAACAGCCCGGTAATTAATTGGCTGGGTGGAGGATCCGGTACGAAATTGAAATCATAGATGCATCGTCCATCCTCATTAATAATGTAAAACGAAAGGAGCTTCATGTCAGTTCTACCTATAAATTGGATTTTTGCAATAAATGATCTAAGAGCTTAAGAATCGATTGGGTGAAAATCCCTTGTTCATTGTTGATTGAATAAATTCCCCGGCCTTTTCTTTCAGTGGAAGTCAGGGTTTCGAAAGCAAAATCTATTTCTTGCTCAATTAACTCTTCGTCATTTGCTATAATGCCCCCAAACCAAATGTTTGGCCTGTTTAGGGGATCTATTACTCTAGACTGTATCAACTTCTTTATCTTGCTTGCACCTTGTTGCAAAAATTTTGTTGGCAACTGATTGATGATGATGGAAGTATTCGGTCTCAAGGACTGATGAATAATCTTCAGCATTTCAACCGTACCATCCAAATCTGCATTTATCAACTTCTGTATGATGAAAAGATGTTCAGCAACTGCAACGTTATTGATAGAGTTCATGGAGACTCCGGGAGAGGTATCCAATATAACATAGTCTGCATTCCACGGGCTTTCCGTTAGTTTATTTCTAACCAACCCGATTAATTTGTAAAGATCATTCAAGGGAGCTGTGCGTCCACGTTGATCAATTTTCGAAATCAACTGTCCGTCAATGCTTGACAAACCAACAAACAGCTTTCCTTTAGTATGGGGTGGGAGTCTATAGGTTACATCATGTATCACTTCAGGGACTGTAATTTCATCTGACAGAAAGAATTCTGTCAAGGTTTTCTTGGAATTGTCATAAGGAAAATACGTATGGATAGTTGGTGCTGCTAAATCCATATCCAATATGATTACACGGTACCCTAATATTGCCAATTGGCTGGCCAAATTGACCGCAATTATTGACTTTCCAGTGCCTCCTTTATGACTGTGGAAGGCGACAATTTTCACCATAATCCATACACTTTTTCTCGTTGTACTTTATATCCCTATTCATGCTCAAGTAGTCATCTCCCAAGAAAACTCTATGTTGTTTCAGCAAGACGCCCTAATCCAACGATTTTTCTATAAATCCCTTCAAATCCAATTTCATTTTTCTTAAAGAGGGTTCATGCATATACATCATATGGCCCGCCTCATAATATGCCATGCTTATATTGGGTCTTAGTTCTGGATCAAGCCCCATATGATCCAAAGTATATTCTGTCGCAAAATATGGGGTAGCTAGGTCATAGTAACCATTGGCTACAAATACTTTAAGGAAGGGATTCTTTGACATGGCATCACGCAATGTTTCTGCAACATTGAGGAACTGGTTCTGAAATTTCTCATATTTCCACGTTTCCCACAAGTTGGCCAATATTTCATAATTTTCATCGTTTTCATACTTAAGCTCTCGCCTGACATAATCGTTGAAAGTGGCGGTATAGGGTCCTTGGATTGTGGCATAGCTAGGATCAAAAGATGGGAGTTCTCCTGCGGCATCCCGATCAATTCCCTTGAAACGACTGTCCAATCTACCAACAATACGTTTTTGGTCTCTCAACAACTCTTTAGTAAATCTGTGTATTGAGATTCTGAGGTTAGAATAATCAATAAACTCCTTGCTTAATCCTGTAAATTCTGAAAGGGAATTAATTATCCTCTCCTTCTCATCGTTTGGCATATTGTCTCCCTGCAAAAGGGCTTGGTTATAGTCATTCATTACAAATTCTTCAACCTTGTTCAGCGTTTCCCGCAAATCCTCCTGCAAATGGTCTGCCAGCTTTTTATGATACCATGCTGTAGCTGTATAGGTCGGAAGGAAGAGCATATAGGGCAGATCATTTCCGGGCATGAATCTTGCAGTCTGAAAGTTTAAGATGCTTGAAACAAGCATTATCCCATTGAGATACATCCCATACCTGTCCTGCATATAGCCAGAAAGGCCTGCCGCTCTTGTCGTTCCATAGCTTTCTCCTATCAAGAACTTCGGAGATGACCATCGCATATTTCTTGTGGTAAACAATCTGATGAATTCCGCAACACTTTCTATATCTTTGTTGTAATCATGAAATTGCTCTGGTTCTTGTCCCTTTACTGTTCTGCTGTAGCCTGTGCTTACAGGATCGATAAATACAAGGTCGGTTGTGTCCAAGAGGGAGTACTCATTTTCGACAAGACGATATGGCGGGGGTACTTGTTTTCCATTTTCTTCTGCAATCACTCTTTTTGGTCCAAGCAATCCCATATGGAGCCAAACTGAAGATGAGCCCGGTCCTCCATTAAAAGAAAATGTAATTGGACGAGTTGCAGGGTCAGTTACTCCATCCATAATGTATGCAATATAGAATATTTTTGCCTTCGGGATTAGACCTTCCTTCTTTTTTTTTGGGTCTTCTTGTCTTAAGATGTAGGTTCCAGTTAATGCAGTATACTTAATGTCTTTTCCATCGATTTTGACACTTCCATTGGTTACAACTTTTTCCTCTTGGATAGCCTCTGAATCTTTCTGTTCCTCCACTTTATTTTCATCACTCACGCGTTGCAGATGTAGGGCTTGATTTATTAAGAATCACTTTCCGATAATTTGCCATTGTTTCTCTATTATCCCTAATTGTTCCTATGTTTCAATGTCCAATTTTTTGAAAAGCGATCGAATCACTTGGGCAGCTTTGGATACATCATCTTCTGACAGAATGAACTGCATCTCCGAGAACGTGGAAATCAATTCCACAATGTTTATCCCTTCCATAGTCAACGCTTTGGTGAAATAATAGAAAAGGCCAGGAACTTCACTTGAATTTTCAGGAATTCTGATTGACAATGCTGACAGGCCATCAATTGTACTTGCTAGCCTCTGGCCTCTAAAAAGGTTCATTATTTCTTGCTTGTACCTGTTCTGTGTTATGATTGTGGTTTCTGTTGTCCCTTGTGTTATTGAAAGGAACGAATTGGGGTTGATGGGCACAATGTTGTAAAGTTCGGCCAGTTGTGAACCAATGGAACCGTCTCTGCCCAAACCCACAGTGATTTCAAAGAGATCATACTTTATTATCATATCTGAATTGATGAAATCCTTGAGCTTTCCTTCGATTTGTCCGACATACTGTGTCTGTAATTGGTCTCCCAATCGTCTAAGGGCCATGGCTACTGTAGGGAGTTTGACGTTCTTCTCCCCTGTAATTTGCTCAATTTGAGGAATCAGCTCTTCGGCAAGTGAATTGTAATTTATAATTCCTCTAACCAACGCATCTTCAAGGAACGGCTTGGATTTTACAAGCTCCCGTGTAATCTCTGCGATTGATGACATTCATGTTGTCATTATTACACCATGTTATAAACTTTGAGTCCTTTGTCATTCTTCCAATAAGGGAATCAAATTGATTTGGTAGTTGCCTTTTTTGTACAAGTCTGCCAATTCACTTATTTTTTCGTAATTTTGCCCTGCATTTGTCACCTCGCGATAAACATGCTGAATAAAATTGCCTGTAACTTTGCTTCCCTGTTTCTCATAGATTTCGGGTAAGTTGGAGAGGATAGAGTCAAAAGCCTTCAGGTGTCTATGGCGAACGTATGAATAGCCCCTTATCTTTCCGATATAAAATGCAAGTTCCTTTGCAACGTTTGGAGACTTCTCAATCCAATGGGTTACATTGAAATGAATTTTTTCTATTAGCAATTTCTCCCTCCTGTAACGAACCATTGTAGGACGGATCCATTTCAATTTGCTCAGGAACCAAAATAGAGTGAACCCAAAAAATGAGGTTGTTTTTACATCAGTGGATTTTCCTTTAAATTTGTGCTTATCATAAATCCTATACAGAAATTCAGGTCGATGCCTATAGAGAAAGCCCGGTACCGGTATCATGCCAACAATTTCTTCAAGGGTTGGTTGTAGCTTTTTTTCCATTACGAAGTGCTTGCCGTCAGGTGTGAAAGATTCAATCCGATCCTTAACTGCATACTCCGCAACTCTAATGGGGCCGTCCCACTGCAT
>JALUTL010000256.1:0-3338 GCA_027016475.1 Candidatus Heimdallarchaeota archaeon | reverse complement strand
GCATTATCCTTCCGGCCATGTTTCTGGCATATTCTTCAGTGATCGAAAAATCATCTGGCTTGAACTTGGTATTCATTTGATAGACTTCATCTACAAGGGAAAGATACCAATTTGCATGCTTTAGGTTCTGAAAATCAACCAATTGTCCATACCCTTCGATGGTATATCTGGCCACCTTCTCGGGATATTTCTCCTTAATCAGCTCGAGTTGCTTGACTACCTTTTGTTTTAAGCTTTCTTGCAGAAATTTGCGTCTGTACCTGATGGCTGTGTTTGCCGACCTTTCGATCAATTCGTCAAATGTCAGATCTATCCATCTTTCAGGTTTATCATCATCTTTGTATCGCCCTTCCCGGAGGTATGTTTCACCCAATTCGAAAGCTTTAGCATTGAGCTCATATACTTTTCCGGAAAATTTTCTGCCAATCGCCTTAAGATATGATTCCCGGCTAATTGGAAAAATCTCCATAGCGGCAATCATACCTAGCATGAAAGTGTTAAGCATTCGTGGGTCAAGATTGTTGTCTCTGATGACTTTCTCTCCTTTGAAACCAATGTATGTACCATGTTGCATGTATTCCCTTGCTGCCCTGATCTGATCTTCTACAGTGAATTTTGGCAGAAAACCTGGCATCTTTTCAGGAGGGATGATTTGACGCTCTTCATTGACAATCACCACTCCTCCTTCCTTTGCATAAGGCAGAAACTTCATCAATTCATTCAATTCTTGTCCAACAACAAGGTCACAAGATCTTCTATGAGGCATTTCAGTCAATATGATAGTTTCAGGCAATTCGTCATCCGAGAGGGTTGGATCAACAAATGAAACTGAAGTTATAGTGGAACCGCTTCTTTGTGCAAGGCCGGGAATCATTCCACGAGTTTCATAGGTAGTAAGCTTCGCTTTCTTCGGTGCATACTTCTGCCGTTCATATTTTACTGCGTAAAAGATAACCTCACTTATTGCTCCCCCACCTTGTCCCCCGACAGCTCCCACTGCAATTCGATACACTTTTGGAACGGAGTCGGAATCAATTGGCTTGATTTCCTCAACAGATTGAACCGCCATTGATTCCAATCTCTAAATTCACAATATAAGGTTTTGGAGAGATGTAGGCTTAAAGAAAATCCCAAAAGTAGTCGCTCCAAGTTAAAGGCTTTTCTTTGTTTTTTTCGACGAACTTCTTATGTCTATAGAATTGAATTGCCAAAGTAATTGGAGGGCCAAACAAAGCTGTGTAAACTAATGCTTCATATAATTGGTTTCCCACAACCGTTGCAGAATTGAGGAATCCAGGGTAGACAATAATCGTTAGTGGCCAAATTCCCCCGAAAATCATGTAAAATGATAGAAAACGAAGAAGGGCATTCAATGAGAAACTGTTGAATACATCGTAGAATTCAATTGTTACCATCAACAGAATCGGATTAATAAACGCCCACATTAAATATACTGGAAGAAAGAATTGCTTGAAGTCCCGTTTGGGATATGTCATACCCTTGAAGTGCCAGAGCAATTCTTAAGCTATTACCTTCTGTCACAAAGAAAAAGTGTCTTTTTTATCCACCAACTCAAGAGTTTTAGAGAAGATAGAAAATACATAATTGTATGGGGATCAAATCGCCATGGGTTAAACTTTCTAAAAAACACGTTTCAGACGAATTAATTACCCATGTGATACAGTTTTACACATCTCAGTATTCAGTTGACAGAAGTGTACCACTAAAGTTTCGAAACATAAAGGGGTTTTTCTATGATGGAAGTACAAACAAATTTTATTGGAAATCACTGCACAACCTTGCCAACAAAAGAACATTTACTCCGGAAAAACTAGTTGACGCAATTCAAATGTCCATCAACAAAGGTTTTGTACCTCTTCGTTTATTTTATTCATCTACTCAGTGGCTTGAACCAAGGCGAATGGGCCATAGGACAGATTACACTCCAGTCATGATTGGAGATGGCATTGTAGTGTTGGAGAGTGACAAATCATTGTCTCAATCTTTGGAAGATGCACGAAAAGTGTCAAACTTTTTGAGTGATTACAACCTAAGGTTTGTTTACACAGGAAACAAATCCATCCACATTTGGATTATGGATTTTGATGACAAAAAATGGTTGAATACGTCATGTGACCTGCTAACAAACCAAGCTCAATGGCTCGCCAGAAAAAATTTG
The DNA here is from genome assembly GCA_027016475.1 of Candidatus Heimdallarchaeota archaeon. Taxonomy (GTDB): domain Archaea; phylum Asgardarchaeota; class Heimdallarchaeia; order Heimdallarchaeales; family Kariarchaeaceae; genus WAKA01. The sequence continues at coordinate 1,159 of JALUTL010000256.1, read as the reverse complement.
TTTGAGTATATAACAAAAGAAATTGACTCAAAATTCGATCATCAAACAACTATTGACATTCGAAGAATGATTCCAATGATCGGTACTCTCAATGGATTTACTCTTCGGAAAGTAACTGAGATTCCCCAAGATCTAATTGGCAGAATAACTGAACATGAAATCATCCAAATGAGTGCTGTCGGAAACATGGACAACCCATTATAGCAGAGAACTTAAATACAAGAAAAGACTCTCTCTGTTAGATGGAATCTTCCCATTCTACTCCTTCTTTCCGCCAAGTTTCAAGTCGCAAATTGAAAATTGTTCTCCTGATGACTCTGACCTTTATGATGGTAGAGATAATCATCGGGTTAATTTCAAATTCATTGGCCCTTCTTGCAGATGCAGGTCATATGGCAAATGATGTCTTCTCCTTGTTTTTGGCAATGGTTGCGATTCGTTTGGCAAGACGGAAGGACAATGTACAAATGACATATGGCTACAAGCGGGCGGAGGTTCTTGCCGCCTTCATTAATGGACTTACATTATTCCTCATTGTAGCGTTTATTTTTATTGAAGCAATTAAAAGGCTATCTAATATACAAGCGTTGGAAGTGGATGGCATTTCCATGGGGGTTGGAGCTGTAGCGGGGCTTATTGTCAATATTATTGGTTTTCTTATTTTGAACAGAGGTGAAAAAAATCTCAATATACAAGCTGCTCTTCACCATATTGTTGCTGATATGTTGGGGTCTATAGCGGCAATTATAACAGCCATATCCATCATTTGGTTCAGACTGTTTTGGATGGACATCGTGACTAGTATCATCATATCGATGCTCATACTCAAATCCGGTTACACAATTACAAAACAGAGCCTCCGTGTTTTGATCGAGGCCTCTCCTGAAGGAGTAGACATGCCTGCCCTTTTCAAGGATCTGCATGACATTGAAGGCTTACTGGAAATTCATGATTTTCATTGTTGGAGATTGACAGATGACAATGATATGATTACAGCCCATATTCTGGTTGATGAAACCTATGATGTAGACTTGATCCGAAAGGAACTTGAAACAGTTGCAAAGAGCTATGGCTTTGACCATACAACGTTCCAATTAGAAAGAATAAATTGCAGGGACAAGGACGGCAACTGTCTTTATAAGAAGGAAGGATATTTGAC
>JALUTL010000255.1:6024-10927 GCA_027016475.1 Candidatus Heimdallarchaeota archaeon | reverse complement strand
TTTTTTCCATTGAATGACCTTTTCATGTTCCATTGTCATTTGAGGGATTCCTCTGGGGTTGTGGGTAAGCTTCCATATGTGTTCCGGTTGTTTTTTTGCACCAATCAAATCCTCAAGATCTTCCAAAATGTTGTCTTGCAGGTCTTGCATATCCATAGTTGCTCGTTCAGGATGTCTGCTTCCTCCAACAAAACATCGTATCAGAACCTTTCCTTTTGGAGCCCTATAGGGAAACAAGTTTGAGGAAAACAATGCACCCAAAATGAACCTGTTTTCGGATTCAGGAGCCAAAAACCCATAGCCTCTAGGGACATCAGAAAACGCATTTTCATCGAAAGCCATTCCAACTACTGTAACTAGGGCCTCTTCTGGCTGTGTCTTTAGCTTTTCTCCATTGATTGACAAGTGCTTCAACCCATGGGTGCCGGTAGTAACAACCACTTGGTCTGCTTTCAAAGTTCCTGAATCTGTTTCTATTTCAATGCCTTTTTCGGCATTTCTGATCTCGTTTACCTTTGTATTGTACTGAATTTCAACATTGGTTGCCAATGCTTCAATTATTCCCGACATCCCCTTGTCGCTTGAAACAAGGAACGGTTGTCGACTGGCAGGCTTGTTTCGTTTTTTCCTTATTTTGAGCATTCCTTTGATTAGTGATCCATTGGATCTTTCCAATTGTTTTAGCATGGGAAATGCATGTTCTGTGCTGAGCTTTTGCGGATCTCCCCCAAAAATTCCCGATACAAAGGCATCGACCAGTGGTTTGGTTTGTTTCCCGAACCTTCTTTCAAATAAGTTCAGTACTGGTTCGTCTTCCTCCTTTTTCTTGATCAGTGGCTCCGCCATCAATCTGATTTTCCCTTTGAATCCTATTGCAGATGTTGTGATGGCTTTTTTTGGAGAAGTCGGCAATGCAATTAGCTTTCCGTTTTTCACAATATAACGAAGCTTTGATTCATCTGTTGAAGGGACAGGTTTGATTCCTGCTAATTTTATCAGGTGGTTCGTTGATGGGGAGCTTCCTCGCAGTCCTTCAGGCCCCCATTCAATTGTATATCCGCTCTCCTTCGTAGTTTTGATCAATCCTCCAGGACTGTTGCCCGCTTCAAGGACAAGAACATCCTTTCTGTCAATGCCTTTTGCAATTAATTCATTGGCAATGGTCAACCCAGAAATGCCTGCTCCTATTATAACTGTTTTGTGGCGTTCCATGCTTTATCCTCCTAAATGGATTTTGAGAACAGATGTCTGCTGACATCATAATACTTGTCAAATGAAGATGCTACAACTCTGCTGAAGATCCTGCCAAGGGCTGTAGCTGCCCAACCAAATTCGGTTCTCTCAAGAAAACCTATTTTCACATATTCATCCAAGTAGTTTTTGACTTTCTCAATAATGGCTTCATTTCCTTGTTCTACAATATCGCCTTCATAGAGAAATTTCATGATAATGGTCTTTCTTGTCTTGTCATCTGAGCTCATTCTGTGCCCTTTGACGGTTGCAACCCCATATTTTTCGACAAGAGCCTCATATTCATGCATGTCTTTCGAATTTTGGGCATATCCGGATGTGAGTTCTGAAATTCCTGAATAGCCAAATGCGATGAGATCAGTTCCTGCCTTTGTGGTAAATCCCATGAAGTTCCTCCTCAACGTTTTGTTGACATAGCTTTGCCACAATTCTTCCTCTGTTGTGGAGAAATGGTCAAACCCTATCTGCTGATATCCATTGTCCAAAAGCATCTTCCTTGCTGTTAAGAATCGATTGAGTTTCTCTTCGCCTTGGGCAACGACCTCAAGGGGTATTCCCTTGTGATGCTTGAATACGTTGGGAAGATGTGCATAGCTGTACATTGCTATTCTGTCAGGCCGAATATCTAAGATTTGATTGATTGTTTCTTCAAACCCATATGGCGTCTGATAAGGGAGACCATATATCAAATCAACATTGACGCTCTGGAAGCCTTTGGAACGTGAAAGCTCTATAAGCTCCACTGTTTCTTCATACGTCTGGTGTCTGTTCAACTTCGCCTGAACAACAGGATCGAAGTCCTGGACACCCATTGAAATCCGATTGAACCCATGTTCCTTCAATACGTCAATGTGTTCTGCCGTTGTGACAGAGGGATGGACTTCAATCGATTTCTCTGCACCCTGAGCAAAGTCAAAATGATTTCCCAAAGCTATGAACAATTCATCAAGTTGATCTGGCTTGAGATGTGTAGGTGTACCTCCTCCCAAATGAAGTTGTATTACCTGTTTGGCAGATCCCACATATTCTGCTGTTTTCTCGATTTCCATGAGAAGATATCTCAAATATCTTTTGGCTCTTTCTTCCTTCTTGGTGACAATCATGTTGCATGCACAGAATAGGCATCTTCTAATGCAGAAGGGAATATGGACGTAAATGCTCAAGGGTGGATCTGATTTCCCAATGTCTTTCAGCATCTGTATATAGTCTGCTGGTTTGACGTCGTTATTCCATGCAGGAACTGTCGGATAGCTTGTGTATCTGGGAACTCTCAAATCGAACCTGCTTATCAAATCTGGTGTAATCAATTGGTCGGTAGTCATCATTTGGCTATCCTCCATTGCTTTAGGGCATCTACCATATGGGAGACAACTTCTACACTGGAATCCTTGTTGATGCCTTGGGCTAGGTTGAAGACATATCTTGATGAGCCTTGTTTTGTTACGTCTTCCTTAAGTACACGTAGCTCTTTGTCCAAAGCCTTGGTATCTGTCAGCAGAACAGCTGGTTCCATATTCCCCTGCAGCACCTTGTCCTTTCCTACAATCTCCCGGGCTTGGCAAAGGGTAAGTGAATTGTCAATGCTATAGCCTGTTGCATTTGTTTTTCTCAATATCGGCAACATATGTGAGCTTTGCCGCGAATAGACAAATACAGGCACTTCCTTGATTGTATCCACAATTTTCTTCATATGCGGTAGTATCCATGTTTCATATTGAATCGGGGACAGAAAACCTCCCCATGAATCAAACAATTGCACCATGTCTACTCCTGCTTCAATTTGTGTCTTTAGCTGTTCAATCACAATTTCCGTCAATTTGTCCAGCAGCATTGCAAATGGCTCAGGATACATGAACGCAAATTTTTTGGTAAGAAGGGCATTTCTGGTTGACTGCCCTTCAAGCAGATAGCTTGCCAATGTGAAAGGTGCTCCTGCAAATCCAATAAGCCATTTTTTGGGAATTGACTTTCGCACGACCCGAATTGATTCTGCAACATAAGGAAAGTCGTTGTCTGGATCAGGTATCGGAAGTCTTTCAATCTCATTTGGTTCCTTTATGGGCTTCTCCAACACCGGGCCTATGCCGGGTTTTATTTCAAGCCCTCTTTCCATAGAATACAATGGTATGAGGATGTCGGAAAATATGATCGCAGCATCCAAGTCAAACCGTTCAATGGGCTGGAGAGTTATTTGTGCTATTGTATCTACATCCATTACCATGTTTTCGAAAGTTTTGCCCTTTCGAAGCTCCATATATTCTGGCAGGTATCTTCCTGCCTGCCGCATAAACCATATGGGTGGCCGGTCAACAGGTTTTCCTGCAATTGCTGATTCAAATCTTTGTCTTGAGTTCATAATAATGAAACCACCTTTTCAAAGGCATTCACTGTTTCCTGAAGGACTGATTCCGTGTGTGCGGTAGACAGGAAGCTAACTTCAAATGCACTCGGCGGAAGATATACGCCATTCTTCAATGCCAATTGGTGAACCTGTGAATACGTCTGCACTGCTTCTGCACTGACTTGATCTGGTCTCTTTGCTTCAGAAGGCTCTTGGAAGAAAGGCCAGACGATGGATGCTATCTGTTTTGAAGAGCAAGGAAATCCTGCTTCCTCCATAATTCCTCGTATCGTTCCTAAGAGGTATGTCGCCCTTCTCTCCAGAATTTCATATGTCTGGGGATTTTCTTTTAATATTCTAATGGTTTTAAGCCCTGCCACCATGGCTAAAGGATTTCCACTCAACGTTCCTGCCTGATAAACAGAACCCAATGGTGCAATCTTGTTCATCAGCTCTGCTCGTCCACCATATACTCCAACTGGAAGCCCTCCACCAATGATTTTCCCCAAGGTGACGATATCCGGCATCAAGCCATAATGTGCTGTAGCACCTCCTAGCCCCAATCTAAATCCGGTTATCAGCTCATCCAAAATAAACAATGCTCCATGTTTTCTGCATAGTTCCTGTATGAGATGCATGAATTCTTTTGTTTGTATAAGAAGTCCGTTGTTTGCAGGCACGCCTTCGATAATCACTGCCGCGATATCTTCCCCATACAATGCAAATGCTTCCTTCAACGCTTCTTCATTCCCTAATTGAAGTACAATGGTATCATTGGATACACCAGTTGGTATTCCTGCACTTGAACTTAAGCCAAATGTTACTAGCCCGCTTCCAGCCCTGACCAACATGGAATCAGCATGCCCATGGTAAGTTCCTTCAAACTTGACGATCTTTGTTCGTCCTGTTGTTCCTCTAGCCAATCTAATCGCAGACATGACTGCCTCGGTTCCGCTATTAACAAATCTGACCCAGTCCATTGCGGGATGAGCCGTAACAATTTCTTCTGCAAGCTCGATTTCCATTGGGTTGGAGGTTCCGTAGGACACTCCATTCTTCACTTGTACAAGAAGAGCTTCAACAACCTCCTGATGTGCATGGCCAAGAATTAAAGGGCCAAAGCTCATACAATAGTCGATATATCGTGTTCCGTCTATATCTTCAATCATTGCTCCTTCAGCTCTTTCTATTATCAACGGCTTTCCGCCTACGGACTTCATGCTCCTTACAGGGGAAGAAACCCCTCCAGGCATGATTTTTTCTTCTCTTTTCCTGTAGTTATTTCAAGTGTTACAAACATCCCTGGTTTTA
>JALUTL010000255.1:0-6014 GCA_027016475.1 Candidatus Heimdallarchaeota archaeon | reverse complement strand
CTTATATATCATTCTGTTTCCTCCAACCAATTGTTCCGTGCAATATCTTGTACATGATAACTGATGATCGCGTCTGCTCCGGCTCTTTTTATTGCCATCAAATTTTCCATGACAATGCTTCTTTCGTCAAACAATCCTGACTTTGCACCAAATTTGACCAATGAATACTCTCCGCTTACATTGTAGGCATACAGGGGCAAATAGGTTCTTTCCTTGGCTTTTGCAATGATGTCAAGATATGGAAGGGCTGGTTTTACCATAACTGCGTCTGCTCCTTGCATTTCATCGTTTTTTATTTCTCTCAGCGGCTGTCTGGAATTTCTGTAGTCAATCTGGTAGGATTTCCTGTTTCCAAATGAGGGTGCACTTCCCGCTGCATCCCTGAATGGTCCATAATAGTTGCTGGCAAATTTAGCTGAATAGCTTAAAATCGCTACTTCCTTATGGCCGTTATCATCCAACGCATCTCTTATGGATTTGACGCGGAAGTCCATCATGTTGCTTGGGGCTACCCAATCAGCTCCTGCATTTGCGTATGTAACCGCGGCCTTGCTTAGAGGCAGAAGAGATTCATCATTCAGCACATTGCCATTTGCATCCAAGACCCCGCAATGACCATGTGATGTGTATTCACAGAGGCATACATCAGCATAAAGGGTTATTTCCGTTCCGAACTGATCTTTCAGCCTTTCAATGGCTTGAGGAACAGGACCTTCCTTTGCCCAGGCCCCAGTTCCTTTTTTGTCTTTCTTGGAAGGTACCCCAAACAAGATGTAGTTCTTCACGCCGAGATTCACAAGCTCAGCCACATGTTCTGTGACTGCTTCAATGCTGTACTGGTTAATCCCGGGCATAGTGTCTACAGGAATCCTCGCTTTGCCAATACGATCCAAAATGAACAGGGGATAAACCAAATTGTGCAAGGTTAACCCAACATCTGCGAAAGTCAATCGAATATTCTCAGTTCTTCTGTATCTTCTCATTCTCGATATTTTCATTTTGTCACCCTCGATATGGCTTCAATTACTCCCTCCACAGATGGATGTTCACAAACAACAGGTTCTATCCCTTTTTTCTGCAAAAATGAGGCTGTGTGCTTTCCAATAGCAATCCACATTTCCGCAAAATTAGTTCCATACTTTTCAATAATGGCGTTTGCAGAACCACTGGAAAAAAAAACTATTATGTCAACTGGCTTTTTCGGCAAGAATCCTACTTCATGTCTGGTATAGTAAACCGGATATCTAATGCAATTGTCAGTCGGAAGTTCTTTATATTGTGCTCCCGAAAGGTAAAGGACTTTTCCTGTGAATCTCTTCATTGCTTCGGCCAAAAGTTCACGCAATTCATGCATTCCTTGGAAAGATACAATGTGTACGGGAAATCCATGTTTTCTTAACTCTCGTGCAGTTGATGTTCCGACAGCTGCAATTTTGTAGCCTGCTTTTGGATATACTGTATTCAGCTTGTCCATGAATACAACTGCTCTTTTGCTACTTACAACAACCCATGCCGCATCTTTCCATTGGTTGATGAAACTGTTGTCCTCAAATAAGGCTTCATTTATCGTATGGGTTATAACTGGCAGAGAAAATGCAAATGCATTGTTTGAACGAAGGGGTTCTATATATTTTGACGCAGTGTCTTCATCAGTTGCTATGACGATGAACTTGTTGGCAATGTTTTCCAATTTCTGATTTTTTTCGATTGGCATGAACTTTATTGCTTCTGCCTCTACAGACTGCAAATCCTTTCCCTTCAACAGGATTCTATTGAACATCGAATTATCCTTATAGGTGGCTGAAAGTTGCCATCCTTCACTGTTTTGGGAGATGGTTAAGCCAATTCCTGCCTCACAGGAATCTTCCATTCTTGCCAACAGTCTTCTTTCTGCATTTACAATGTTGAAGGTCTCTGTGTCATTCAGCCTGTAAAGCTCTTCATATTCTTCTGCACGAGACTGGATTGCAATGACTCCTTGTCCAGGAGAAGTTGGAAAGCTTTCCAATGGCATGCTGAATGTTTTGATATTTTCTGGAAGACATACGTTGATTCTCTCAAACACTGCCTGAGCCATAACAATGCCGTCGATGTATGAATCGTTGAAAAGATCAATCCGTTTTTCGATGTTCCCCCTAATATCCAATGGAACGATTGAGCTGTCCCATGCCATCAGTTGGAGTTGACGTCGTATGGATCCTGTTCCAATACGGCAGTGAGATGTAATTTTAAGGGGATTATTGGCAAGCATCTTTTCCTCTTTGATAATGAGCAGGTCATTTGGCGTATCTCGTTTCAGCATTGCTCTGATGGGAAGAGCAGGATTTGGTGTGGTTGGAAGATCCTTTAGGCTGTGGACTGCCACATCAATCTTCCGTTCCAAAAGCTGTTTTTCCAAATGGCCGGTGAAAACCCCTTGTCCGCGAAATGAGTGGAGTGGAGAAATTAAATCTATGTCTCCTTTTGAAGATACCGTCTTCAAGGTGCATTTCCATCCCAATACCGCTTCGATCTGTTCCTTAACAATCTCCGCTTGACGTAAAGCCAGTCTGCTCCCTCGAGTACCAATGACTACCTGCATTTCCAGACCTCCAGCAACCCCTGTTCCATCTTTTTTTGTGATATGTGAAGAATTTCCTCCAAAAACTTCTCAAAGTATCTTTCTGCATCGGCTTCTTTCTGAATAAATTTGTTGCTTCTTTGTTTTGCTAATGCATATACCTCATTTCTGAACGATTTCCACATGTCACCTGTGATTGTCCGAAGAACATCCGCCGCAATGCTTTCCAGCTCCTCGTCGATAAGGTCATAAACTGATGTTTCATTTGCTTCCAATAATTTTCTTTGCTGTAGCAAGTCTGAAATTGTTATCAGATGAACTGAGTCCAATTCCTCTACATTTGGATTACAGTTCCTTGGCATTCCCAAATCAAATATTGTAACCTTGTCAATTCCCTTTTCCTGAAGAAGTTTTTTGTCAACGACAAATGATTTTGCTTCAGTCGCCAAGAACAGGACGTCATGGGGGGCCAATTGGCTAAAGTGACGAATTGTATTCCCTTTCAGCTTTGAACCAACTCTTTTGTCCTGTTTTGAATAAAGAAAAATTGGTGTCTCAATGCATGAAACTGATTCAATTATGGCTTTTGCCATTTTTCCTGTTCCGACTATTCCAATTGAATCTGTGTCCTGCAACAAATTGGGATATTGCTCAATAATTGCTGAAATAGTGGATTTCTTAGATTTCCTCAAAAAGGTTCTTGCTCTGGCCCTTTTCCCAGTTCTGATTACATGCTGCAAAATGCGTTTCATGAGTGGATCCATCCGACTTTCCGATTTTGCAAAGGCCTTCTTGAACTGATGCTGAATTTGGTCTTCCCCAACCACAACAGAATCAAGGGAGCAAATAACTTCAATTAAATGTCGTACCCCCTCAAATCCCTCAAAAACTTCTGCCGTTTCGTAGGTGATTCCAATTTCATTGAAATACAGTTTCAAAAGCTGTTGAGTTGTTAATTGGGGATTATAAAATCCTAGGATCACTCTTTGACATGTCTGTAGATAGAAGATGGAGCTTATTTTCTCGTAAAGGCTATTCAAAATCTGTTCTTCTTGATCAAGCGGTGTCATTACCTTTTCAATGATTTGAGGGTCAACATGTCCCAATCTCCACGTAACCACTTTTAACGGAACTTTCATTGCTTATCCCTCAAATACCTTTCAACAATCATGCTTGTCATTTTCCGAGCATAATTGTCATCATCATTTGGCACTGGAGCCCTGAGATACCGAGGAATTCCCTTGGATTTTGCCAAATCACAATATAGGATGTCAATTTCGTAAAGTGTTTCGACATGATCCGTTACAAATCCCAAAGGAACCATAATCAATGCTTCTGCATCTTTCTCTGCCAACTCTTCGATCAATTCGTCAGTGTATGGCTGCAACCAAGGCATTGGCCCCACTCTGCTTTGGTATGCCATGTGGAAGGAAATCTTTCCTTTATACTGATGCAACCTGTTTACGATTTGTTTGTATGCATTTTCTACTCTTTCCTGATAGACCTCCCCCTTTTTGATATATCTTATTGGAAGACCATGGGCTGAAAATATTACATGAACCCTTTCTGACAGTTCAATCCCTTCTTCCTCAAGCTCGTTTAGAGAATCTTTTACTCCTTCAACCCACCAATCAATATAAAATTCTTCAAGACTCCAGTCCTCAATAATTTCGATTTGATACTCTCTACCATTTGCATGCTGTTGAAGAATTGTCAAGAACTTCTCAATGCTGGAACCTGTAGTGGCTTCCGCATAATGTGGGTATTGAGGAAACAAAATTATCCTATTTGCATTTTCGATGACATCCTCAACTACTTCATTTGCTCTTGGAGGGGTGTATCTCATTACAATTTCTACTTTTACTTTTTCACCGGTCATTTGCAGGTTTTTCTCAATCTTGTCTGCCAAGGATCTTGTAATTCTGTAAATCGGACTTCCTCCACCAATTTGCGAATACATTTGTTTGGTTCCTTCAGATCTTTTCTTTGCTATCATCCGTGCAATGCTATTTTGGAATAGGCTTGCGGGAAAAGGAATCTGTATCAATTTTCTGTCAGCAAACAAATTATAGAGGAATTGTGGAACGTCATCAAGCTGCTCAGGTCCTCCCATGTTTAATAGAATTATGTACGTAGTATCCTTCTCTATCTCTCGACCAATTGTAGTCGTCATTGACAATATGCATTTTGGGGTATTCTTTTTAAAGCAATTATACAGGAGATTCCAGAATCAGCTGTTCTTTTACAAACGTCTTTTGGATTTGCTTAAGGTGGTTCTTTTAATACGAAAAATTTTTATCCCTTAGCTTGTGTTCACATCATTTATGTGTGGAATTGCTGCTTTGATCTCTGCATGTGAGGCTTCATAGGCATCTGTAATAATAAAAAAAGTGCTGGAAACTTTTGAAACCAGAGGGTCCGATGATAATGATATCTTGACCATTTCAAATGCTAAAATAAAAACAACCTTTGGTCATTTGCGCCTGAGCATTTTGGAATTGTCACCATTAAACCCATGGAAGATCACACTGGGAGATATACTGTGACCTATAATGATGAGATTTACAATTATCTTTCTCTAAAAAAAGAGATGGAAAGTAAGGGCCATGAATTCAAATCAAACTCAGATACGGAATTGCTGCAAACCTTATTGCAATACGCGGATCGAAACTCAATGGCATTTTCCATTGAAAATCGAGTTCCCTATTTGGATCTAGAGGTAATGGAGTTTGCATATTCAAACATTCATGATCATTTCAAAAACGGAATAACTAAATATTATCTTCGAAAAGCCATTGCTCCGTTTACTCCTGACGAAATAACATGGGGAAAGGATAAAGTTGGATATGAGGCTCCCAAGAATCGACTTATTCCTGAATTCAATCCCATTTTGAAAAGAAACTGCAATCCAATGACTTGATATGTGTTTATAAGAAAAGATCACATTGAAAGTCTCTTGAAGCGTATTGATTCCATTTCTCGTGAAGAAAGGCGACTCATTTGGAGATGGTATTGCGCAAAGAAATGGTATCAACTTAACTCTAGGATTTGAAATGCCAATTGCGCATAGGCTCACCTATACGCAAAAATTGGCCGGTCTTTTTTTATCCCATGAAACCATTAAGTAGTATTGTTTGGTCAATTAATTGGTGAAAATGCATGTCAAAATATCGAAGAATAGTATCATTGGCCCCAAGCAACACTGAAATTTTGTTCAGCTTGGGCTTGTCTTCTGAAATTGTTGGTATAACAACCCTTTGTGACTATCCACAACAAGTTGCAAATATTCCCAAAATAGGATCTTGGCTGAATATACGTGATATAGAGATCCTCGAAAAACTTAACCCTGATCTGCTATTAGGTAGCATGTTTGTACCAAAAGAAATAGAAGATTGGTGTGATGCAAAAGACATTTCTCTTTATGTAGTTAATCCATCGACAATAGATGATGTAC
>JALUTL010000254.1:15184-27172 GCA_027016475.1 Candidatus Heimdallarchaeota archaeon | reverse complement strand
GATGAACTTACTAAAGCAGAATTGGAAAAACAAGAAGCGGAACTCCGCGAAAGATTGAAATTGAAAGAAAAGACGGGCAAAACAAAAGAAAAACCAGCGCCAATAGGAGAACCGACGAAAACGAAAAAAGCAACTCCCAAAGCTACAAGTTCACCCAAATCATCCCAAAAAAAGAAGGTTACCTCTAAATCTTCAGCAAAAAAGGTTGTTGAAGCTCCAAAGCTGGTCGACTATTCCAAACCTCTGTTCTTCCAAGCGGAGGAAGTGAAAGAGTATTTGGAGGACAATTATACCGTTTTTTCTGCAAAAGGAACACTGCAAGACATGGATGCAGTCACAGAAGCACTGGTTGTATTCAAGCAGCAGAAAATCAAACCGAAAACATGGAATGAAACCGTGGTTTTCATGAAAAAAGGGGATGTTTTCCAAGTAAAGTTGGAACAGGCTGATGATGTACTCTATGCTGTCGAAGTTGAAAAGTGAATGTTGAATTGATTTTCCCAAGCAAGCAATTCATTCAAGGATATATTTCCGCCACATACAACGATACATATCTCCCTGCCTTGCACCAAATGTCTGTGTTCAATCAAGGCACTTAGAACACATGAGGCTGCTGGTTCTATCAACAATTTTTCAATGTCCAGAAATCCTCGCATTTCCTTCACTGCATGCTCATCTGAAACAACAAAGCTTTCCTTCACATTCCTCTGAAGAATTTCAAAGATTTGCTGAGTTGTTTTACGTGCACCCAATGTTGTTGCAATGGATGTGATTTTTTCCAGCTCAACGAGATGGCCTTTAATTCTGCTTTGATGATATGAATCTGCTCCTACTGTTTCAACTGAATAAAAATCAATTTCCAATCCCATTATTTCCGCCGTTATTGCCATGCCACCCAATAACCCTCCTCCGCCTACTGATGCAAAGATTGTGTCAACATTCTGGTTTTGCTCCATAATCTCCCGTACAATAGTCCCTTGCCCAAGAAAGACATGTGGATCCGCGAAAGGATGTATATAGGGGATCTGATTTTCATCTGAATATTTCATTGCTGCAACGTTTGAATCGTCCCATGAATCTCCAACTAGTTCTATTTTTGAGTTGAATTTTTGGAAAAGATTCAATCTTTGCCTTGATGTGCTTGTTGGGAGAAAAATGGTAGATTTAATTCCCAACTTGTTTGCAGCAATGGCCAATGCCAATCCGTGATTCCCTCCACTTGCAGTGACCACTTCTTCAGGCTTTTCGGCCAAAGACAACAAGGCATTAGTTGCACCACGGATCTTAAATGACTTACCTTGGTTCAACACTTCAAGTTTCATCCATACCTCTGTTCCAACTATTTCGCTCAACCATTCTGAATATATGAGTGGAGTAGGTTGGACTACTTTTCTAACATTGGCATACGCTTGATTTAGCTCATCTATTGTAAACATCACTTCGCTTTAGACCATTTCCGTTAAAGAGTTCTGTGGTTTGCGAAGCCTTCAAATTGGGAAAGTGAGCCAAATTCTGCCCAAACAATTAAGCACAATACACAATGTGCAATGCATGATGCATAATGCACAATACGTAATGCACAATGCATGATGCACAATCGCAATACACAATATACAATGCATAATGTGCAATTTCTCAGAAATAATGTATGATTCGTAATGCAAATTGTACTAGCCGAATTGTGTTATTCAATAATCCAACGTGCACAATGCATACTGTACAATACATAATGCATAATACACAATGCATATTGCGTCTCACAATATTATCGTCTGGATAATGCATCTAGTGCGTGTTACTTAACTCTGTGGCTTTTTGCCTTGATTGTCCAATCATCCTCAAGTTTCATTTAATGCATGATGCACCATACATGATGCATATTAGATTCTCAGAATGACTTTCTAGTCTTGAAATGATTAAAAACAAGAGTAAGATCGCCATATTCATGCCATCTAAAATTATTGGCCTTTGCATATTTGAAGGATTGGTGAACCATTTGATCAGGAAGAAATCCTCTCATCAAATCATAATGAGATGTGTTGGGCAGATGCATTCCAGTCAACATTGCCTCAACCACTTTAGCTTGGTTTTTTGAACTCAATCGATTTGTTGCAAGAAAAATTCCTTCATTGAATTGTTGGTTGATGTTAAAATTGTGCTCCAGAGCACGAGTTACTGAAGTACCAATCGCTACTATCTGGTATGAAGTGTCGACAGATTCATTCAACATAGTCGCAGCATCCTTGCCCACTCTGTATAATTCAGGAAACGGAAGGAAGTGATCTAATTCTGGATAACCTAAATCTGATACACCTGAACCATGGGTAATGTAAACTATGTTATGCCCTTTTTCTCGCAGCTCACTTAACAATTGCCAAGTCAATTGAAAATGTGATGAAGGTGGCTCTAGTGCAGCAGGAATAGTAAATACAATTGATTGAACATCCCATGGTTGAAGTTCATGCGTTAAATGGGAGTACTGAATAAATTGCCCATGGGAAAAAATGACATCCAATGCAGTTGGATGTTCATTTGACGGATTGATTGTTACCTCCCACAAACTTTTTCTGATCTGGTCGGTTATTTTGATCCCACATCCGTCGGAAAATTGGATTGTGGATGATGACGCATGATTAAGTTCAACAGTTCTAAACTCTGTTCTAGTTCTCCAATCTGTATTTCCATCAAGCAAGATGCCATACCATCGATTGAAGGTTCTGAAATCAGAATTCAAATTGCTGACAAGTCTGAGTTCAATTTTCTGACCTGCAAGTTTACCCATGAACATTGCTGGGAGAGTCATTGCATTATTAAGTACCAAAGTAGATTTCTTGTTCAAAATGAAGGGCAAGTCTCTCAGGGATGCAGTTCCAATTCGACCATTTTTAACCATCAATAAATTGGTTCCAACATCATTAAGCCTAGAATTATGTTGAATTTGAACGTTGTAGCTCAAGCAACCACCTGTCCCGTTCCAAACACCGCGTCCTTCACGACTTTCTTCCAGCATGATGCAGCATACCTTTCTTGATCATGTTTTTCCATAGCAAGAAATACAATCAACTCCAAGGCAACATCACCAGGATGTAGAAGATCGGATATTTCAGCATCTGGAATTGCATTGAAATGCAATGTTGTTCTCATATCGCCTGGATCAAAGGCTAATGCTTCAATATTAAATTTCGAAAATTCTTTCGCCATAATACGTGTCATATGATCAAGTGCCGCTTTGGAAATTGAGTAAGCTCCCCAAGTCTCATAAGCGGTCACTGACGCATCAGATGTAATATTTACAACAGTACCCTTTCCAAGCATTGCAGGAACCACTAGTTTTGTCAATCTGAAAGGGGCAACCACATTTACATTCAAGGCGTGCTCTATGTCTTCGCATGGCGTATCCAAAAGGGGCCTAAGTTCCTTTCCTCCAAGGGTACTTGCATTGTTAATCAAATAATCTACCCTCCCTTCAAAGAAACTTAGTGCCATTGAAGCGACTGTGTGGATTGTTTCTTTATTTCCAATATCAAAATTTAGAGTGAGCAAATTTTCAGAATTTAACTGTTCTTTTACAAGTTGCAATCGAATGGGGTCACGAGCCACAATCGCAACCTTTGCACCTAAATCCAGAAGGTTCTTTGTCAGAAACAGCCCAAGTCCCCGTGAACCTCCAGTAATCAGGACGTGTTTTGACTGCCAGTAATTTTTCAACTCTTCCCTCACCCATTTTGGGTAATTTTGCTCATCCAATAATCCGTAGCTTTTGTTTATTTCATCTAACTCGTTGAATTCCATAATTGATTCACCTCATCTTTCGATGAGTCAATTAATATATGCTCCCGAATAATAATATACCTATAGGTATACAAAATATATATAGTCCCTATTTGCTCTATTTCTGAACATCCAAAAACGGAAAGCTTTTACTTGAGTTGAATCCTTACTTTGTTATGGATTTTTCTTGGGAATACCTGTTCCATCTGTTCAAAAAGATCATTATTGTTTCTGCACTGATTGTTCCCGGATTTTTTCCTTTCTTGATAATCTCCGTCGTATGGGTCTCCTCAAGAGTCTTTGGTCTGCCAATGAACTTCAATATTCAAAATCTATTAATTTCAAATGAAATGAGCACTTTGGTTGTTTCATATCTTATTGGATTGGTTGGTTCCAGCATAGTAATAGTTGGAGTCGAATACATACAAAGACAAAAGCAAGATAATTGAGAGTGAAACACTTTCTCTTCTGAACCGGAAAATAAATCAATTTATATTGGAGTTTCATTTTAAGTTAGTAATGACCGAAGGTGGTTTGAAGGAATTAGGATATCTGTGTTCCCATTGCAAAAGGAAAAGAATATTGTTTTTGGAAAAGGATGTCCATCTGAACAGGCATGAATTGGAACAAAATGGATTGGCCTCATACATAGATGTTCATACTTCAAAACCTGACACACAGGACATTCATGGAATGAAGCTGTATATTGATGCGAATTTTCATGTAAGAACCAACGATCTGATATCCTTGGAACAGAAGAAGAACAAGGCAAACATGTTCACCCTCCCTCTTCCATCAAGGAAGATTAAAGAGCTCAACACTCGGCATCAATGGATCTCTTGGTATCAATTGGAACTGGTAAGTCAAGGGAAGCTGAAATTTGTGTTGGAAAACCGTACGACAGAAAAGCCTGAAGATTTGAAGATGGAATTTGAAAGCCAATTGGGGACAATCAAATGCACGGTCATCCCCAAGTTCAATTCAGAACGAGAAAGTAAAAGCATTGAACATCTAGAATCGTGGATTCGATGTTTTATTAGGGCTTTGGAACTTGCAAGTGACATTCATGTCGATTTAATCCCAGAAGTCCTTCGTTTCATTGACATAAATGCAGCCAAGAAACTCGGTAAGATACATGAGGACATCATATCAATATTGATTGACAAGGCTTCAGTGTTGATCCCTTACAAACCATCTCTTAATTTGGTCATCAACAGCAAAGATTCAATCAAAGCAAAAGGAATTGAAAAAGGAGACATCGTTCGGATCGCCAAAAAGCTAATTGATATAGACAAATTTACAATGAACGAGATTCAGACATTGCTTGACGATGAAATATTAAATTATTCAGAGCTTGAAGAAGAAATTATTGTATTGGCAATCTCTCAACTGATACAACTGGGTGCATTGGACTACAAGCTTTCCTATCTAAAATCCAAAGAATTGGATGAAATCAGCACGGAAATTTAGAAATCAACATATGGCGAACTGAAATCAAAGCACTGATCAAATTCATCAAAAACAATTGCGATAAGTGGTGTTTCGCCAATGACTGTAATGGAGTGCAACTGATTTGGTTTTACAATTACTCGTACATTTTCACCCACTTCAATCTCTTGATCTTCTACAGTGATTCTTGCTTTTCCTGAGATGATATAGAATGCCTGCAATTGGGGATGGCTATGGGGTATGGATTTTGAACGCGGCATTATACGGATCATTCTTAGGTTTGAAGATTTACATATGTCCTTGCCTATAATTATTTTTTCATCAGCTTCACCTTCTGATGAACTTGTCCACTCAATTTTGGACATTGTTTTGAAAGAATCCATTCTCACATGAAAACATGTTTTGCGAAGTATTTGAATATAGTCTTTTTAGTTTATAACTTTGAATTATGATGCCTTGATTGGAAAAGCAAATAACACCATGCTTCATATGAAACGTGTGATTGTAGATCTTCATTGCCATTCCACAAATTCAGATGGTACATGGTCAGTTGAGAAAATCCTCGGTGAAGCCCAAAGTAAAGGTATTGAAGTCTTGGCAATTACTGACCATGACAATCTCAAGGGTAGTGTAGAGGCTTTTGAAATCAATAGGGAAAAGAATATCTATACTGGCATGTTAATTCCAGGAATAGAAATTTCATCGAGCGTTAAAGATCAAAAGATTCACTTGCTCGCATATTTCCAATCATTGGACAACAACCGTCTTACACCCATTCAGGATGTGCTTAATAAAATCGCATCCTCCAGAGTTATGAGGATGAAAAAGATGGTCGAAAAGGCCGTAAATCTTGGTATTGACGTTTCTTTTGAAGAAGTATTGAAGGAGGCTTCAACAGATTCAGAAGGAGGAATAAGTCCGACAGACATCATTTCCAGACCCCATTTTGCACGTGTCTTGGTGAAGAAAGGTTTCGTCAAAGATCTGAATGATGCATTTGACAGGTATTTAGGATACGGAAAACCTCTAGATGTCGAAAAATTTTCTCTCAATTATCAAGATTGGATCGACATCATCCATAATGTGGGTGGAGTGGTAGTGTGGGCCCATCCAATGCACGGTAGAAAAGAAAACTTGAAGACATTGCAAGAGTTGGCGATGCGTCTTGTTCAGTCTGGCATTGATGGAATTGAGTATTACTATGACTATACACAAAAGTACAAGGTTTCGGAAGACTATTTTAAGCAAGGATGTAAGTTTCTTGACCAATTGCTTCAAAAACCCCGACTATTGAAGACCGCAGGAGGGGACTTTCATGGAGATGTGGGTGTATTGGGTATGGATATGCCTCAGGAAGATTTAACCCGGTTCATGCAAAAACTTGGCTATAATCCCTAAAAATTACTTTTTGTCAAGAATGGACAGAAACTTTAATTTTGTATTTAAATCAAATCAAATTTGGTGCAAATAAAGGATCTGTTAACCCATGTCCTTGGGCTTACTCCAAATGAATCTACAATCTATTCAATACTCCTTGAAATAGGTCAAGCAACAGCAAATGACATTAAAGATAAATCAGGATTTCCGCTTTCAAGAGTATATGGAATTGCCCAAAAATTGGAAAAAAAAGGGTTGATTAGAAGAAGCAAGGATGCTTTAACAGTGTTTCATGTTTTGCCTCCAATGGATACAATAGCTGAGCACATAGAAAAACAACGGGAAGAGTTTGACAAGAAACTTCTCCAATTGGAAAAACTTAAAGGTATTCTACAGATGGCTTGGGAAGAGAATATTTCTAATGAAATTGCCTCTGGAATTGATGTCATAAGATTTGAAGCGGTGGAGCATATTTTTCTGCAAGATGTGCTTTCATGCCGAGAACGTTTGTGGGTGGCAGCAGCTTCTGAACGATCTTACATAAATTGGAGATATGGTGGAAACGCCTTGGTAAAACGATTTACCACTCATACATTTGATGTAAAGTATTTGGTTACAACAGAAGATGTTGCACAACTGCTTTCCAAGCGATTCAAAAATTGGCTTCAAACCGACAAACTCCCAATTCAAATAAAGTACAACTCGAACCTCAAGGTTCCGTTCTTTATTGTAGATTCAACATTGTATTTGTTTCTTTCAGAGGCGGTTCTTTCAAAGGATTCATTTCTTATCCGGACTGAGAATAAAGCTTTGGTTTCTCAGTTTGAGTGGATTTTTCTCATGCTATGGAAGGAGCAATCAGCTTGAACTAAGGGAACGTATTCTCGGCAAGGCAATTCTGAAGATTTCAATAAGCTTGGTCTTGCTGATTTTGTCTGATTCCAAGAATCCAAAATACATGAGAGTAACTGCAATAATTTCACTAACATACAATGTTCCATAGCCAAAACCTGATAGAAAGGCGCCCTGTCCCAACACCAATGCTCCAAGGGCGATATATACATTAAAAAGTCCTTGTGTCCATTGAAAATGTCCATTTTGTTTTTTCAGTTGAACCTGCCATCTGATATATGAATAGAAACCTCCTCCTATCAAAGCAATTGCCCCAGGGACTGTATGGAGTGGGCTGAAAAGCCTGACCACTGCCCGTGGTTCAGAAAGATCTGAAGGGTCTCTTTGCCATGGCAAACCAGAAACTTCTCTACCAGTTTTTAGAATTTCAAGATTAAGTGGAGAGACAACTGCAAAATAAACCATGCTGAAAAATGCGACAAATGAAACTGCCATAAACATATTTGCAACAAACCAGCCATCTATTCTTTCTTCCCATAAATATTTGAACCCCTTCAGTGGGAGTAGCTTGTAGATTAAGGCTGTTGCAATCGTGAGTATAGAAATTGCCACGAATATGCCAAATACACTATGCCGTGGAAGAAACAACAAACCAAATAACCCCCAAACCAGTGAAAATATCAAGAGCCAAACCCATGAATTTTGTTGAGTTATGACCTTCCGATCTGCAAAGAGATAAAGAACCCCTCCACCCATAAATGTGACTTGAATGGCTGCCAGAACATAATATGCTTTATATATTATTGGATTCCATTCTCCGATCGCAAGCGCCAATGCTTCTGCACCTGCTGTAATCAAGAACAGGAAAAGTGCAATTGCCCAAATCAATTGATGGAATTTTCTCTTCCGTTTGTATTGCTCAACTATGCTCAGAAAGAACAAGAAAGATACTGTTGTCGTTAGAAACGGATAGATTGAATTCAGGTCTACCACGAATTTGATATCAACATTATAGTTTTAAGAGTAGCTACAGATGTTTCATGAATGACCTGTACTACCCACAAAATCAAAACAATTTGATCTTCAAATCGTTGGCACTCTTTGAATCTTATAAACACTGTATCTTTAGAAACATGATGTCAACTAAACCGAGACATTTACAGGAAAGCAAAAAACTGGAACATATCCGCCCTTCAGGCATCAGAAAAATGTTTGCACGTGCACAAGGGCTTGAAGGTGTCATTTCCTTGGGAATTGGAGCTCCCGACATTCCTCCACCAGAGTTACTGCTCAAAAAAATGACCGAATTGCAAGGTCTTAAGACTAGCTCTTATGTTATCAACTCTGGAGTCCCTGCACTCCGTGAGAAAATTTTGGAGCAATACAAAGAGACATACAACCTTGATTTTGATTTAGAGGGTGTCGTGGTAACTTCTGGCGGAACCCAACTCATGTTTACTGCATTTATGTCCATGACAGACCCTGGGGATGAAGTCATCATTCCGGATCCTGGTTTTGTGTACTATCCAACCATCCCGGAGATGGTCGGAGCTAAGCCTGTCCCTATCGCCATGGATGATGAGTTTCAGATAAATCCAGATGAAATAGCCGAAAAAATTACTTCAAAAACTCGAATGATTGTTATCAACTCTCCTAGCAATCCAACTGGAAGAATCCTTAAAGATGAGAGTCTGAAGGGTATTGCTGACTTGGCAATTGACCACGATTTGGTCATACTCTCTGATGAAGTGTATGAGTTCATGGTGTTCAATGAAAAAAAGCATCTTCCAATGGCTTCCCTTGCACCTGAAAACACCGTGACACTTAATTCATTCAGTAAAACCTATTGCATTCCCGGTTGGAGACTTGGTTATGGAATCGGAAACAAGGAGATAATGCAACCAATCAGCAAACTTCATCCATTTATCGTAGCAAATGCCCCAAGCTTGCCTCAATGGGCATTGGCAGAATTTATGGGAACAAAGGGAGATAAGGAATTTCGCGATAAGCTCTGCAAAATCATGGAACGCCGAGCCAAGGTCACCAAGGAAGAATTTTCCAAATTGGATGGCATTACAGTTCCTCCTATAGAAGGTTCTTTCTACACGTTTCCGAAAGTAGAAAATTCATCTGGAACTGACCCAGGATATGAATGGGTCGAAAGAGTTTTTGAAAAAGCAAAAGTTGTCACTGTACCTGGATCGGAATTTGGAAAAAGCAGAAATGATCATTTTCGTATTAGTTTCGGAAGCGCATCAGAAGACAAACTGAGGGAAGCAGTTTCCAGAATAAAAGAAATGGAAGAAAAAGACTAGGCGATCAAAAACAAGAATACCCAAAACGCAAACTGAATCAGCGTTACAAGAAATGCAATCCCAAATGCCACAAGTGAAGAACCACTAAACAGTGACACCTTACTATCTTGCAAAAAATCGACAATCTGTCCAGTCATTGGAAGTGAGTCCTTCCAATCTGCGCTCAGTCGAACAAGTGGAAAGAAGAAAATAAATAGAATTTGCAATTGGGATGAGAAATACAGGATGAAAGACAGAACCCCATAGATCAGCAAAATGAAATAAATCGTAAACTCTCCGAAGCTATAATTGTCCCTTTTTATCTCCCATCTGATATAGATATCGTTGATGGAGGTGATCTGTTCACCCATTTAATTTGTAAGATTGATATTTAGTTTATATAGATTTGGTCTAACGAATCTGTGTTATGTGACTGTTATTGTGTACCACCAACCGGCGGCACCGGAGTCGTAGTAATAAGATCCACCTGCATACATTGCTGTGAAATACGCATGATAGGTAGTTAAATGGTCGTCTGAGGACCAAATTCCGTCATCATCCCATAGCTCAAGTTGAACATGGAGCTGATCGGTTTTCACCATTCTTCCATTGTAGACCAATGCATCGTATCCACTTCCTGGACCATAAGTGTCATAGATGTAGTAGGTATCCTCTCCACTCCACCTAGCCCATTCTCCATAAACGATCTCCATGCCGGTCTTTCCAATTTTGGTAACAAAGTAGTTCTCTCCTTTGCCAATTGAATCTCCGTCGTCATCAACCCTTACTTGGGTGAGAACAACCTTGACATCTACTGTCTGACCAATGTCTGAAGTGACACCATTTACAGAAATTCGAATTTCATTGGTACCTCCTCCAGAATCAGCAGCTGTATCAGAATAGTAATCTACTCCGTCAACATCCTCCGAATACATGATATCCCGGAAATAGAAGGTATTGATCAAATCACTGTCTTCTTTCAGAACTACTTTGACATCCATTCTAGGGGATGTACCGGGCAGGAGAAATGTAGCAGTGTTCGGTCCATTGTTTCCAGGGTTCCATGTAAACGGCCCATCATTGTCATATCTTAATGTATTGACAAATTCATAATTGTCATTTCCGCCATCTTTATCCACATAGATATCCAAATAGTATTCTTCAGTTCCCCATTCATGGTCACCAGCCATTTTGAAATATTCCAGCCTAATGAATGCTGCACCTACTAGTGGAAGTGACTCTCCTATTCCTTGAGGGACATATCCAAGTTCTTCCAATATAAGATCTATTGCATTTGGCAAGGTTGCAAGTTCTCCGTGATGGCCAGCAATGACATAATGTTCAGCACCATTAAGTCTTGGTGAGTCAGCTGGAACAACTCCATCAAAGCCAGGAAGATAC
This sequence comes from Candidatus Heimdallarchaeota archaeon, assembly GCA_027016475.1. GTDB lineage: Archaea > Asgardarchaeota > Heimdallarchaeia > Heimdallarchaeales > Kariarchaeaceae > WAKA01. Next base: position 16,028 of record JALUTL010000254.1, on the reverse strand, counting down.
CATGGATCGCCTCCAACAGTAATATAATGTTCACCTGCTGGTTCACTGTACCCAAGGCTTTCAAGGAAGCTACTTCCAGGAATCATCTGAGCAGCAGATGCTGCCCAATCACCGAACAGGGGTGACAATTGTCCTATGTATGCTTCCCATGTTCCATGATTCGGTGTTCCGAGCATTATAAGGGTTTCAACACGAGCAGCCCAATCATCATCAATGGAAGAATCCGATGGTCCCTTTTCAATCATGTAACGTGCAATCAGCCCACCCATGGAATGGGCGACTATGTTAATTTTCTCTCCCGCAGGGACTTTGCTCTTGATCATTTCTTCAACTTGATTTGCTAAAGCTGGGATGTCAAGATTGCCCGGCGGGGCAGAAGCATCATGTGATATAGCTTGTGTACCAGGAGTATTCGGATCAAAGTCTACAACAGTCAATCCTTGGCTTTCTAAAACGGGAATCATTTTTTTGAAAATGCTTCCGTCCCCATGCCACCCAGGTATCATAACCACTTTCGGAGGAGCGATACTTTCAATTGAGAGCACAAACCCTCCTGAAAGTGTCAATAGTACAATAAGTGTAAAGGCGATTTTCGTATTTTTTGAAAACCTCATAAGTGCATTTCAAAGGTATTCATTCATAAATTATTCGTGAAAAAAAATTAAATTAGAAACACTTCGGAATTTTTTTTCGATTTTCGATTAATGAATTCCTTTTTTTTTTCGTTTTTTGGTTTTTTGAACACGAATATATGTTCGTGTGCAATGAGGTAGAAGTCGTATTCTCGGGCGCGCCACTTTTCCCTAGTGCCCTTCATGTTCCACTGCAGCTTTATTATGTCTTC
>JALUTL010000254.1:643-15174 GCA_027016475.1 Candidatus Heimdallarchaeota archaeon | reverse complement strand
CAATGGGATTCATATGGAAATCAATCAAAAACTGGCAACTCAAGCATAGCCGAAGCATTTCAGGGTTGGCCACCTCAGATCCCCAAGATCGATTGGAATCCGTATATGAAATGACGCTTGGTCTGGCACAAATGTTGAAAAGAGTACTCAAACATCAAAATGATGCGAACATTGTAGATGAGGCCTGTGCCTCTATGTTTGAGTTTTATAAAAACACCTTCAGTACTAGATGAGAATGAAGTTTTTTTGCAGAATGACTCTAAATCGTTTGACCTGAATTTAGAGCCATTTCAAGCAAACTCAGGATCTGAGACTCTGTTGTGTCCTGCAAAGAACAGTTTTTTCTAACCCTGTCATTGTCCACAGATGGCGCGATTGAAATGGGAAAGTAAAAAGATGTAAGTCTCTTCAAGAGAAAGTTATTAATGATTGCAACCCCTTTGTTATTTATGTCTTTTCCGAGGTTTAAGGTAAGACCGCTTTCCCAAAAAATATACTTTACTATCGAAGCCTTGAAAAGCCTTCCTGAATATCCTGAAGATCCATTGATTGAATTAATAAAAGGAGATCTATATATGGTTCCCTCTCCTACAATTTTACATCAAAGGATCGGCAGAAACCTGCTGGCAATCTTCAATTCACATTTTCAACAAAAAAAAGGATGGAGAAATTCTTGCGGCTCCTGTAGATGTTGCACTTTCTGAAGAAACCCTCGTTATCCCTGACTTGGTGGTGATCCTAAATGAAAACAAGCATATCTTGACAGAAAAAAACGTTCAAGGGACTCCAGACATGGTGGTGGAGATCCTCTCTATCAATCGGGCTCAGGATCTGGAAAAGAAAAAAGATATTTACGAACGACACAAGATCAGGGAATATTGGGTGGTTGATTCAGCAGAGCATTCCATAGTTAAATTTACAATAAAAAGGGATCATTTTGATGATCCGGAGATCTGCTATGAACAAGTGAAATACGATTTGCTAGGTTTTACAATTGAACTGAAGGATATTTTCCCTTAATTTTGAGACATTGCCAACTTTTCAATATGCTACAAACTGGGCAAACCCCAACCAAGTTTCAATTGAGTGAAGGTGCCTGAGTTGTTGATGCAAGTTGTAACTCATACAGGTCACCTGAAATTTGGACAAACTTTCCTTAGGTTCCCAAATGACATCCTATGACAACCCAAGCATGTTTGAAGCTGTTCAAAATAGGTAACCTCAGATCCACAGGTTTAGCTGAATGGTATGTGGAATGATTCTTACTTTGTCAGAAATGTCGAAATGAGCACATAAACATCAAAAAACATTGTAGATGAGACATGTGCCTCTATGTTCGAGTTTTATAAAATCATTTTCGAAATAGGATGAGAGTGAAAATATTTTTGAAGAATGACTCTAAATCATTTGACCTGAAATCAGAGCTATTTTTAGCAAACTCAGGGTCTGCAGTTCTGTTCTCATTTTTAGTGTTGTATTTGAAAGGAATAAGTATTCTTGAGGATGGGATTGCCCTTTTGGGAATATTGGCTGCGATTTCGACCATTGTGTCATCAACGATTTTTGGTCGACTAGTAGACATCCGTGGCACTCGCTTCTTTCTTGTTGTAGGCTTGTTGGCTTCTTCCATTTCATCTGTTGTCTACATTTTTTCAACAAATTTTCAATTCTTGGTCTATGCGAGAATATTCCATGGTATCTCACTAGGCATATTTCCTGCTTCCATTACCTCGATCGCATCTCGCCGAAAGACGAAATTGGGAAATCTTTCTGCGTTTGGTTCATTGGGCTGGGCAAATGGAGGCTTGTTGGGAGGCCTGTTTGCTCAAATTTTCGGCATAAAATCAATCTTCATTTTATCTGCCCTATTGTTCTTCGTATCATTCCTCCTAAGCCTAATTTTCCAAACAGGCGCAGATATCGATCTTGCACCAATTGCAATGACAAGTAAGAGTACTGAGCAGCACTCCTTTTTCGACGCGATTTTGCTCAATTGGGAGGTATATTTGCTCACAATCGCCAGACATGGAACTGCAAACGCTATTTGGATATTTTGGGCTCTATTTCTTCAGGACTATATTGGCCTGTCGCCTTTTGAAATTGGGCTTGTTCAGTTGACAAATACACTGACACAATTCTTTGTCATGAAAACATTGGGTGATAGATATAATCCTCAATTTATGTACTTCTTGGGTCTGGTTCTCTCGGCAACCGCTTTCTTTAGTTTTACATTGGCGGGTTCATTGATTGAAATGGTTTTGACTCAGTTCATCTTAGGTTTTTCTTGGGCATTTTTTTATGTGGGTGGTTTGAGAATTGTTGAATTCCGTGCAAAAAGTTACAATCTTGTGGGAACAAGTACAGGACTTTACAATGCTTCCATTTCAATTGCTCAAGTTGTGGGCCCTGTAATTGGTTTGTTCTTTTTCCAAATTTCTGGCACCTATATTTTGACAATGCAGGTTGCAGGCATGGTTACTTTCATTGGTTCAATTTTCTTTGGTTTGGAAATGTTATTTGTGAAAACCAAGAGAATCGAATTTGTCCTTTCCACTTAATGGATAAAAATTTTAACCATTAACTGTTGAATACCTCATTTAACTAAACCTACAACTTTGTACCCGATATGTGAACCAGGATATTCCTTGTTAAGCTGTATTGCCATTGCCGTCATTCGTTCGACAGTATAGGCATGATATTTTCCAGGCACATAAACAGGCTCCAATCCTATTGTTTCAAGCATGCTCATTACAGGAATTGCAGATTCATGAGTTTTTGAGAAAACAAATGTCGTTCTCCTTTCTTTACTTCCATCTTGTCTCAAAAAGTCTGCAGGAATGGTCTTTAAACACGCAACGACGTTGGACTCACTGAAATGAGACCGAATGAGTTCATAATTCGAAAGTTCATCTGCTGAGTCAACTTTGATGAAACGGCCAAATTTCAAAGGAACAGTAACGTCAATCAACGTTTTATTTTGTAGGTCTGCTCTAAACGGTTCAAGAAGGGTAATGGCTTCAGTAGCTGGTACCGCAAGTACAATAAAATCACACTGTACCGCGATTCCGTTATCTCCTCCTGTTACTGTACCATCTGTTTCTAAACGCAATTCTTCTGCTTTGGCACTTCCCCTTTCTTTGGATCTTGATCCAATTGTAACGGAGTATCCATGTTTCAAAAGTCTGTATGCCAAAGCAGATCCAAGTGCACCAGTACCACCGACAACTCCAATTGAAATTGACATATGATTCCTTTGTTCACTAGTTAAAATTTATGACTATATGCGACAATGCTTTTGGAATGAAGGAAGGCATTTTGTCAATCAACAAGTATTTCAAAATCAATTTGGGTGGCAGAATGACCTTCAGCTTCAAGAAAATAGGCTACAGAAGAATGGAATGAGGGAAATTCAGTCTCCTGCAAATTCGAGGGTATTGTGAACTTAACGGTCTGTCCAGGAAGCAATCTGGCTGAACCGATTTTTTCAATTATTTGTTGCTGGCTGTATGTCATTAATTGGGTTGTCGGAACAAAGTCAGAAAAATATGAAACCATGATTTTCTCTAAGTAAATTGCTGTATTATGGATGTTTGTTGTTTCAATTATGACCTTGTTCTCAGGATCCATCCGTATCTTCACCATATCTGAGCCTTCAGTTTCCATATACATTTTCGGCATCACTATCTGTTCTAATGTACTATCAAAATGGGCAAAAAAACTAAGATACATTGTCGGATTTTGATCAAATCTAATTGAAAATCCAATTGTGGATTTCGGATCGAGATTTGCAATACGAATTCTACGTTCCCCTTCGACTTCTATATTCGAGGAATTTGACCTCAAAGTTAATTGCTCATTGTTTTTGTCATGAAGCGAAATAATAATGTCTGTCATGGATACTTCAGAGAAATTCCCCAATTGTACAAAAATCTCTGTTGAGCTGAGCAAATTTGTAGTAACCTCTATAGGCAATTGAAGGTTTCCTTGATCTGACAAGCTGATATCAACTGTTGCACGTGCAGGGATTGAATCAAACAAAGTTACTTCATTCTGGTTGTCATCAATTAATTTTACAGATGGAAATGTCTCGTTTGTGTTATTCTCTATTGTTATCATTTTTTCTATTTGCACTGTAATAGGTCTAGTTTTGTCAACATGTCTTCTTGTTTGTGACTTCAGCCTAACTAATTGATCAATTATCAATCCCCGCCTAACATTGTATTTTTCGAAAATTTCATTCCTGCTTTTGATCTGTCTTATTGCAAGAAATGCTGCTTCACGAACTTTATGCTTCTTTTCTGTTCTCGCTATGGATACGGCTTTGGCCATTAAAAAATCTGGATTCAAGTCTATCAAATGCAGTCTTTTCAATAGTTGTATTTTCTCTTCGTCATTTCCCTCAAGAAGGATTTGTTGTACCTCTTGGACTCCATAACTTTTCTCAAATCCTGAATTTTCATTGCTTTCAAAAAAGAATCCCTTGATTAGGACAATGGATATGAAGAACACCGGAAAGAACCAAACGAAATAGAGTGGAATAGCCTTTTGTACAAAATTTTGGAAACCCAAACTTGAAAGAAGAATCGAGAAAACAAAAAGAAAAGTGAATGAGATCAGAAAGAAAAGGACACCTAGAATGCCATACCCTATGAGATTTGCCAACAGAATTTCCTTGTCTGCCTTCACTATGCTTTTGAAATATTCAACATACCTGCGGGCGATTGACATCATTTCTCAATATCCCCTGTTTACTTTAAGGTTAAGTTAGGGAAATCGTTCAATAATTAATCCGTCCTCCTCTTGACTGTATCAGCCATAATATATTTGTCGGAGTGCCTGTTCTAAAGTCGGATATTGAAATTCGAAGCCATCATCAATCAGTCTTTTTGGAAAAACTCTCTGACCGTTTAAGACTGTGGAGCTTTTCTCGCCTAAGACTAATATTAACATAAAGGATGGTGTGGGAAACCAATAGGGGCGTCGCAAGGTTTTAGCCAAAGTTTTCATAAAATAGGAATTGATTACCGCATTTGGCGCAACCAAATTGTAAACTCCTTGTGCCTCTTCCTTATCACAGAGAAAGATAATGGCGTTGACCAAATCATAGATATGAATCCATGATATCCACTGATTGCCAGAACCGATTTTGCCTCCGACAAACAATTTAACAGGCAGGGCCATTAATGGTAAAGCACCTTCATCCTTCCAAAGTGCAATTCCAATTCTTCCAACGATCCTTCTTACTCCTAATTCCTCCAATTCTTGGGTCGAGTTTTCCCATTGTTGGCATACGTTGCTCAAAAAATCGACTTTTTCTGGCTTGGTGTCTTCATAAAATACCAAATCCTCTGATGTCCCATAATAACCAACAGCAGAAGCTTGAAACATTGCTTTTGGATGTTTTCCGCTTTGTTTTATTCCATCGACAATTGCTTTTCCAGAATTTACTCTGCTCTCAATCAACTCTTTTTTCCGCTTATCTGTCCATCTCCCTTTGGCAATACTTGATCCTGCCAAATTCACGATAACTGTTTCGGATGTAATAAGGTCAGACCATCCCGTGCCAGTTTTGGCATCCCATTTGACGTATTTTAATTGTGAATCTGTCGATGGCCTGTTTGTTCGAGTCAAAATGATGATCTCATGGCCCAAATTTTTCAATTTCTGAGAGAGAAAAGAGCCGATAAAGCCGGTCCCACCTGCAATAATAAACCGCATTAATTGAAGAATTAACCAATTTTGAAATATCTTTTCAATTAGGATAAAAGAAATGCCCAAAAGAAAAAATAGGTTATATTGGATGGTTCGCAAGATGGATTATGACCGACATATTGTTTTCAGATGCGGAATTTGCCATAAGGCACCGTAAGCTTCAAGACACAACTAAAGAGATCGATGTTTGTTTCATCTTTGCGCGTCCTGATCTTTTCTACTACTCAGGATGTGGATTGGATGGGGTTATTCAAATCAACGAAGAAGCAATGATTCGATATGTTCGTCGCAATTTGGAACTTGCAGGAGAACATAGTGTTTTGGATACAAAAACTATGGATTCCTTCCGGATATTCAAAAATCTAGGTAAAACCTTGCAACCAAAAACATTGGGGCTTGAACTTGACATTCTACCTTATCGCACAGTTGACTATATTTCCAAAGCGCTTGGAAATCCGGAGCTAGTAGACATTGGTGGCACTCTCCGGGAAATCAGGGCAATAAAGTCAAAAGAAGAGCTTAAATTTATGAAACAAGCATGCAAGCTAAATGATTCCAGTTTTGAGTATGCACGCGAAATTGTCAAACCGGGTAAAACCGAAATTGAAATTTCAGCAAAGCTTGAGGCGTTTCTCCGCTCAGAAGGACATCCTGGATGGGTACAGGTCAGAACTTTCCAGCACAACCTAGTAACAAACGCATATGTTATGGCAGGTGAAAGCACAGCCACATTGAATTCAATGTTTGGACCAGTTTCGGGCCAAGGGTTTGCCAAAATGCACATGGTTGGACCGAGCAGAAGAAAGATTCAGGACGGTGATGCTGTCTTAATAGACACCACTGCTGTTTCAGAAGGATATATTTCTGATGTCACAAGAACCTTTATGGTCGGATCTGTGGAAAACAAAATCTTGGAAGCTCATCATGTTGCAGAAGAGGTTCAAAACGAATGTGAGAAATTGTTGAAACCTAGAAACCACTGCGATGAAATTTATAGAAACCTCAGCACTCTGGTAAAAGAAATGGGATATGAAATGGAGTTTATGGGCTCGAAACATGATAAGGTTGCATTCATAGGCCATGGAGTCGGATTGGAGCTAGATGAACTGCCAATAATCACTGAAGGCTACAAAAGACCTTTGCAAATCGGAAACACCATTGCAGTTGAACCAAAATTGATACTCCAACAACCAAAAACGGGTGTCGGCATAGAAGATACATGGCTGGTCACCGAGAATGGAGGTGAACGCCTTTCACAATTCCCTTACGCAATGAAGGTATAATGTCCTAAACCTATCATATAGAAACCCTATTATTACCCAAGAACAACATTCAATTATGTTTGATGATGTTGAATCCCTGAAACGACTCGCAAAAACTGGAAATCCCTTAGCGACTTTCAATTTGGGAAGAATAGCTTTGACAGAAGGAAATAAGGATGAGGCTATGAAATGGTTTGAACAAGCTGCAAATAGAGGACATTTGGGTGGTATGTTTAAGCTAGGCGAACTCCTTGCTGAAAAGGGAGAAAAAGATGAAGCAAAGAAATGGCTCAAAAAAGCATCTGAATTGGGACATCTTAAAGCAAAGGAACTCTTGGAAACATTATGATTGTTCTCTTTGGGTTCGCAAAGTCGAGATTACTTGGAATGATGTCTTCAACAAGGTCAATAACTCGTCCATTTCTGCATCGATCAGCTTCAAAGAAGCTGCGATTTCTTCTACTCCCGCAGTTACTTCTTCAGTAGAGCTTGCATATTCTTCTGATACAGAAACTACATTGTTTAGATCCTTCTCAAGTTTATCTACCAATTCCTTCATTTTCAGATCAATTGATTGGGAGAGTCCCCTAATTTTCGTTGCTGCATCTTTAGTCTGGTCGGAAAGTCTTCTGACATTTTGTGCAACCACTGCAAATCCTCTCCCATATTCTCCAGCCCTTGAGGCCTCTACTCCTGCATTTAATGCCAAGACATTCGTTTGCATAGATATTTTGTTCATTGTGTCCAATGTCTGATTTACTTCATCAAGTATATTTTTGGTGACTTCATCGAATTGATTGATGAATTCAACTAAATTTGAAACAAGCGTCACCTGCTTCGAAGCACCTTTGGCAATGTGTTGGATTGTATCTGTGATATGAAGCGCACTTTGGGATGTATCTCCAGTAACCCCTTTCAAAACCCTACTTGTTGATGAAACATGTTCGACAGAGTCTTGAATTTGCTCTGTCAACGTTCTCAAAGATTCGGTCATCCGTTCAAATGCTTTGACAAGTTGTCCGATCTCATCATTGCGATCAGATTTCGGGATTTCAATGCTTAAATTGCCTGCATTTATTTCATCAGCATACTTCCTCAATTGATTGATTGGTCGAATGATGTCGAAGTTTACCAGACCTACAAACAAGCCTAGAAGAATCAAAAATGTAACGAATGATACCACAGGGTTCGGAGCATTTTCTAGTTCTGTAGCAATTCCGTCAATCACATCATTCAATCTGTTGTTGAAAATTTCTCCATCAAGCCTAATAGATTCTAATTTTGGAAATACGATCAAAATGGCATCTATTACTTCTTGGGCATTATAGTCCAACAAAGATTGATATTCAAGCAATGCCGCCGAAGCGCCAAGTGGACTTACATCCTGCAACATTTGAAAGCTGTGTTTTCCATATGGTGCAATTCCTTTGGATTCAAGGGTTTGGATATCTGCTTCAAGCTTTGTCTTCAAGATCGAGAAAAATTCGATTGCATCCTTTCCTGAAAAGGGTTGATTACGGGTTATTCCAAGCCAATCTTCTAATTCAGTGGGTAATTCAGGCAAAGTTCTTCCTTCTAATTGGCTGATATAGGTTATTAAACTGTCAAACCGGAATTTTATGTTTTGAACCTCCGTATCTGAACTACTGCTCATCATCGCAGAATAATTGGTGAGATAGTTATTCAAAATCAACGCCATTCCTGAATAGACTGTTGGTATTTTTGTCGGAAACTCTAACCTGACCGAATTTATAATGGAATAATTCATCTGCCCCGAAAGAAGCGATGCAACTTCCTCATGTATCTCGAAAAAGAGACTATGCTGTTCTTCCATAACGAACTCATTGAACCATGTAGAATTCCATTCTGAAAGCATTTTGAATAAAGAATCAACTGCACTGTTAAATTGGGTCAAGGAAAAAAACTGATGCGGAACAACAAATTGCAGTGAATTTTGTTGGCTAGCATCAAATCCAGTGTTGAACAACCTGTTTATGACGTCTTTGGCAACTTGCAAGTTATTTCTGATTGAACCTGATTTTACTGAAATCATGGAATCAAGGATTGCAATAGTGCTGTTCTGCAACTCTTCAATTTCTGAGAACAGAATGGTTTTGTTGTTGACAAATTCCTCGATCAAGTTCAACTGCTCCGCTACATTGAGCTTTGCCTGAACCAAAACCTGTTGTTGCTGGTTTAATTGCACTATTCTACCACTTTGAACACCGATCAATATGCCTACAATGATCATGCTAATTAGAACCATTACAATAATCTTGAGGACTAAACGTGTGGATCGCAACCTTGTTACTACTGAGCTACTTGAGAAAGACACAATACTATTCGGATAAAGAGGTACTTATGGATTCCGTTGTTCAGCTCAGAGTGAAATCAATTATTATAAGTAAATATGGATTTTTATTTTTCCATTTTAACCATACTTGTGGATTTTCTCGCTTTGGTTGAAGAAATAGCATTAGCTACATTCCGAATTTATCTCGGTGTGGGATTAGGAATTCTGTATATGAAATTCAACAGCTTGAAAAAACGAAAGGACAAATTTGTTTCTATTACAATAAATTTTTTCACACCTTATTTGATCCTCGTATCGATGCTCAATGTCTCTTTCGGAGAGTATTGGATCTTCCCGATTATAGCAGGGTTGCTCGTGACATTCATCGGAATATTAATGCCGTCTCTGATTGCATCACTCAAAAACCAGCCAAAACCTGACCCTGCAGAACTTTCAACTGCGGCATTTTCCAATGCAGTGAACTATCCATTGCCAATTATCTATTCATTAACTCCAGAAGGATTGGGTATTGCATCACTGTTTATTGCTACCTCTATCGTCATGCGGAATACTGTTGGATTTTGGATTTCTGGGCATAAAATGACCATGAAGGACATTAAGGAAATTCTCCTTTTTCCGCCCATATGGGGGATTCTGATTGGCTTGACGTTAAATGCCATTGATGCAAAAAGCTCAGTACTGGAATACTCAAATTCCTTGATCGGTTCAGCGCTCTTTGAGCTGGGAATCATTATGACCCTCATGACAGTTGGTTTTGGATTGCAGGATTTCGGACTAAAGTATAAAACTGAACTATTACGGGTAGGATTTACAAGATTTATTGTATCTCTCATTTTAGCACTTGGGCTTGTAATTGCATTTCAACTTCAACCAATTGTGGCGGTTCCAATTATTGTTCAGATGGCAGCGCCTCCCGCTGTTTACAATGGGCTATATGCTGAAAGATTTGGTCAGAATACAGAGATGACCAGTAATTTGATTGTTTCTCTTACATTTGTGGCTTTGATTTTCCTTCCTCTTGAAATTGCTCTCATTATCTTGTTTATCCTCTAAACTTGAATAAGAAAAATCATATAAGGTATCCCGTATTTTTAATCAGTGGGTTGACAATTGATTTGGCCAGAGGATCAATTCCACCTCATTGAACAAATGAGACATTGCACATCATGTGACCTGAGTCGTTCTCGTACACAAGTTGTACCTGGTGATTATGGTCCGAGGAATGGAATTTGCTTCATCGGTGAAGCTCCGGGAAGAGATGAAGATTTGCAGGGAAGACCATTTGTTGGCCGTTCTGGCAAACTTTTGGATCAGATGCTCCAGGAAATAGGCTGGAGTAGACAGGATGTCAGCGTACTGAACATAGTAAAATGTCGTCCACCTGAAAACAGAACGCCCTTACCAGAAGAAATGACTATATGCGGTAACAAATGGTTAAGGTTTCAGATTGAATACCTCAAGCCAAAAATTATTATTGGACTTGGATCTGTTGCATTGAAATTTTTCTTCCCAAATGAAAGGATCACCAAGGTCAAGGGAAAATTGCTTTTTATGAACGACGGCACTCCATTTTTGCCATTCTTCCATCCTGCTTATGTGCTAAGAAATGGGTCAAATGCGATGGAATCATACAGAGCAGATTTTCAGCAGCTTCGGGAAATAATGGAAGGACTTACACATCTTGAACAAAAGCACGTTTCCTTCAAAGATAAACAGAGTTCCTTGGACGATTTCTTCTAAATATAGAAATCCTAATTTCCTTCATTATTCTTACAATGATATGGACTCTAAAGAAATATCGTTGGTATTGGGTGCATCCGGCAAAATCGGATCGTTGATTATGGAAAAGCTGAGTTCAGCTGGTCTAGATGTCGTTGCACTTACACATACCGGCACCCAAGCTAATGTATTTCGAGACAAAGGTTTTGTAGCTTTTGAAATCGATTTCGAGAAAGAAGCTTCATATGAACCACTGATTGACTGGCTAAAACATAATAGACGGGAAATTAAAGGAATTTTCAACTGCATCGCTAAACTCGACGTTGGGGCAATTCTCCTAACAGATCCAATGCAAATAAGAAAACTGATGGATATAAACTTGATTGGATTTCATAGTCTTTTGCTTTCGCTATTGCCATACTTGACAGAGAATAACCCTTGTGTATTTCTTTTTGGCTCAGATGCTGGGCTTTCTTTTCAACCATGGAATCCAGTATATTCGATTACGAAATGGGCTTTGGAAGCATATTACGAGACCCTCGCCTTTGAAACAAAAGGGTGGGCTTCGATAGTGTTGGTAGAGTTAGGAAACACCAGTGATGAAATTGCCAAAAAGGGGATGGAAACAATTCATTATTTAAAAAAATCATTTGACCACCGGATGCAGACGAAACTTTCCCGACTATTACATGAAAAAATTATTCCTGAAATAGCAGAAAATCTCAAGCAGATAGAGCCTGAAACACTTGAAACACTCGTCTTATGGATCGATAGTCTCGCCAAAACTAACTTCTCGTCTATTCAGACTTCTAATAGAATCTTTATCGGGACTTCACAGGAAATGGATTCATCGGTCTTATACTCAATTGCCCGAATAATTCAGTTAAATAGAAATGCGTTGGCTGGAAACATTGATGAACACCGACTTAGAGAGTTGTTTGAATTTCTGTTGACTGCCGAAATATTGGATTAAGTAATGAAAAACTAGTAAAATCCATCAGTATTTTTCTTGTAGACTCATATTTTTATATGTCATTATCCACTAGGTACTATAGGATGTCATTCAAAGTTCAGATTCTTTCGGGTCGTGATGTAACGGCGAGGGCAAAAATAGAGATTGCACTGCGTCAAAACCAAAAAGATGTACCTATGCTAGAGAATTTGATTAAAGACATGGAAAGCCATCCCCATGAAGATTCTGATTGGTGGCTTTCAATCAATGAAGACACTAACCTTCCAAATGGGTTCATCAGTGTCTTGTACGATGGAAACATTTCCTATCTGACTCGCCTATGGACTAAAGCTACATCCTCGAAAGAACTTGATTTCACATCTCAGGCTCTGCTCAAAGAATGGCAACAGCATGCATTGGATGAGACTTCCATTTTGGTTGCTGATCTGTATCCACATTCTCCACTCATAAAAACCTTTGAGAAGATGGGCTTCTTTATGGAAAAACCTTTGATTTCTGTTTATGACGTTCCTACACGATATGCTGAAAATCCACCTTTGGAGAATGTCTATTTAGATGTACCAAGGAAGGAGGATGCTGGTTACATTTATGACTATCTAGTTGAACCTGATCTCGATGTAGAATCTCCGATATATGTATCAAAATCACAATTTTTGGACATTATGACTCAGCAGAAGACCATTACTGAAGGGGCAGTTGTTGCCCGTGAAATATCGTCCAACCAAATCATAGGCTTTGGCGGCTCATTTATGCAAGGCCCTCCTGGTCAGCAAATGCCCGTCTTGTATGGCCCTCATGCATTTGAAGATGATGTAATGCTTGCTTTGATTGATGAGTTTCTGAGTTTCTGGAAGATGAAAAAACAGGCGAAGCTGAGAATTATACGTATTCAACCTTTTTCCAGTGAAATAGTGGCAAAATACAATATGAAACAATTGCCTAAATACAGCCAATCACGCTTCAAATATTTTAGAAAGGATTAAATGGAATTTGATTCAGACATTCGAAGAAAATCGTACCTGAAATATCATTGTCTTGTTTGATCGATCCATTAATCCAAGATCTGGTCGTAATTCCCAAGAACATTAAATTATCTTTTTGTGCTTCTCTAACGACTTTAGTAAAAATGGGATCAACTTTAGCATCGGGACGTACCTCTTTGGCATCAGGAGTTTGTACGATGAATAGAATCAGACCTTTTGTTCCATTTGAAGCTAAATCTGACAGTATCCTAACATGGTTGGCTGCCCTTTTGCTGACTGCATCCGGAAAATACCCTATTCTGTCCAAGACCTTGGTTGTGCTCTTCAATTCACAATAAACTAAATCTCCGAAATTATCTTCAAGCAGCAGGTCAAATCTGGTGTTTCCTAACACAGGCTCACGTTTTATGACTCTATAGGCTCTAAACACATCAACTCGCTTGTTGTGAATAAATTCATGAGTTATCAACGGGATTGGAACATGAGTGTTCAAATTGATAAGATTGACATGACTGTTTTTTGTTTCCTCATCGGATAATGTAGTTGCAACTATGGTGTATTTAGTTTTATATTGTGATCCAATATTCCTTTTCAACAGTACTGTGCAATTTTCATACAACAGTTCTTCCATTCGACCGGGGTTTGGCAAATGGCATCTCTCTCTATTGCCATCAACATACACGTAAGCAACAAATCTAGGGCCTTTTGAAATAAATCTCCCCCACATGAATTTGCCCTTAATTGAAAATAGTTTTTGCATTCTCAATCAATATTGACTATCCATCCATACTTGTCTTCTTTTGTTCCATATTGAATGCCAGTCAACTCATCATACATGTCCTTCGTAACAGGACCGATTTGGTAGTCATTTATCTTGAGAACCTTGTCTTTATACCTCAGCTCACCAACTGGTGCAATTATGGCGGCAGTTCCCATTCCAAAGACTTCAGTCAGATTTCCACTTTCAATGCCTTCAATTACTGTATCAATAGCCAAACTCTCCTCTTTGACTTTGTATCCCTTATCTTTAGCTATTCTCAATACTGAATCCCTTGTGACTCCAGGCAAAATTGTTCCCTTTAACGGACTTGTATAGATGACATCATCCAGTACAAAAGCTATGTTCATTGCTCCAACTTCTTCAACATATTTCTTGTGGACTGCATCCAACCAAAGAACTTGAGCATATCCTTCTCTTTTTGCCTTTTGTCCCGCATACAGAGAAGCAGCATAGTTTCCTGCTGTTTTTACTTCTCCGACTCCACCGGGGGCTGCTCTTACGTAAAAATCTTCAACCAGAATCTTCGTTGGAGAAAAGCCTTCCTTGAAGTATGGTCCGGAGGGTGACAGAATTACAAAGTATAAGTACTCTTGCGCTGGTCGAACCCCCAAAACAGGTTCTGAGGCTATCATGGTTGGTCTAATATAAAGGGCGGTGCCTTTTTTGGTTGGAATCCAGTCTCTTTCCAAGCTAACCAATGTTTTTATGCTTTCAACGAAATAGTCTTCTGGAATAGGAGGCATCACCATCCGTTCTGCAGATCGTTTCATCCTCCTGGCATTCATAT
>JALUTL010000254.1:0-633 GCA_027016475.1 Candidatus Heimdallarchaeota archaeon | reverse complement strand
CTCTCTTACTAGCATCCGATCAGTAAAAACAGTACCAAAAACGAGCTGGTCATCAGGAATTTTCTGTTTCATCATTTCAGGAAGAAGTTCCTCGATTATCAAATCAGAACGGCTAATCGACTCCATCAAGACTTCATTGGCTTAAAACTTTAAAACCTTTGCTTGTCGGGATATGAGATTTTACCCTGAATTTGTGTACAATGGTCTAATAATATCATTCCTTTCCTAATCAATAGTTTTTCAGAACAAAAAAATATGGATTTTTTTAATTGTTTTGGAAAATGTTGGAATTCAATCAATATATTTGAAAGTTTTGAAGTAAGATTTTATCGGCTCTTCTAGACTCATCTCGTTCAGAAGTTCATCTAGCCATTCTATTTCATCAAGATCCATTGCTTCAAATTCGAATGATGAGGTTCCAACCAATACATATTTGATTTGCGGAGGAAAAATGGTCTTGTCGTGAAATACAGTTTCCAATATCTTGAAAACCTTGGCTATTTCGTCTTCATTTTTTGATTCTATCAGAACCATGCCCTCACGCATTTGATCATATACCAATTCAATTTTGTATCCTATTTCCTTTGTTTTTCCTGTATTCATTTCATAAATTTTCTTGATAAGTGGATTGGT
>JALUTL010000253.1 GCA_027016475.1 Candidatus Heimdallarchaeota archaeon | reverse complement strand
GGAAATCCGTAGGTAATTTCATTGTCCCAATAAATGAAAATGGGCATTGCCCCTATGGAATGTAACTGAGGTGTTCTGCTTTTCCAATATGCGTAAGTCAATCCCAAAATTTTGGTTTGAAACATCAAATCAAAATGATGTTCGAGGAGTGTCTGTGTCCATCTTCCCGTTGCGACAACGATATTTTCTGCAAAGTAGGTTTCATTGGATGTGGAAATGGAATATCCGTGATTGTTCTGTTTCATTTCTGTAATCGTAACGTTTTCTTTCAGGACTGCGCCATGCTTCACAGCCAGCATCTGCAATGATTTCAATGTTTTAGCTGCGTTTACAATTCCTGCGTCCTTTTGATAGACACCAATTGAATCATCTTCGAACTTGAACATGGGAAACCTGCTTTGAAGTTGTTCTGCATTCATGGATTCATGGGGCAGGTTTGCATTTTGAACGGATCGCAGTACATCCTGCATTTGTGGGTCATGTTCAGAACCAAAGTCAAGTCCGCCCGTAATTGTAATGAGGCGTTCACCAGACTCAGATTCCAACTCGTGCCATAGAGGATAGGCCTCTTCCATCATTTTAACGAAGTAGGGTTCATTGTATGATTTTCTGATGATGCGTGAATGTCCATGCGAACTTCCTTTTGAATGGAGGAATTCAAACTGCTCCAGCAAAGCCACGTTTTTCCCGGATTTTGCAAGAGAATAGGCAATAGCGGATCCCATTGTTCCTGCGCCAATAACAATCACATCATGCGTGTTCATAAATTTCATCTGGATATCCACTATAAAATGCCCTTTAGATTATTGTATGTGAAATCAACTTTTTTTCTGGGATTCTTAGCCACTTTGAAAAAGGCCACGTAGAGATATGTGATGTGGAGCATCAGTATTATTTCTCATATGGGGCAAACATGTCAAAGAAATTGATAGAGGCTCGGGGTCTTGATTTTGTTCCTGTGAGCAAGGGATATATCAGAGGCTACAGATTGGTGTTCCACAGGTTTTCGACGGATTGGGATGGATTAACTGCCACACTTGAGCCGAAGGAGGATTCTGTGGTTTGGGGGATGATATTCAAGACTTCTGCAGAGAGTCTGGAACGGTTGGATGAATTTGAGGGAATACCAAAGGAGGATGTAAGACGTATTTCGGTTGAGGTGGTTGTCAATGAATGGCCAGACACGGAATCACAGCCTGTGGTGGCGGACAATGGGAATTTGGTTGTTTTGGCCCAAACATATGTCAGAGACCTTTCAACATTGCCCGATATCGGCAACTTTTCCTTCAATTACCTGAAGTTGCTTGAAGAGAGCTATGAGGAGTACGATTTTCCAAGTGACCAGCGGCAGATCATTGCGCAATATCGGGCGAAGACATTTTTTGTTGACAGAACACGGCGGCGGCCCCGTTGGAAGACCAAGGGGAAATACCTTTTGGAGATCAACAGGGATGCACTAGCTAAAACAGACTTCAAGGAAGGAAGCGAGGTTGTTGTTGCCTACAAAAAGCAATTTGCACCTGCGACGCTGTATTCGTCAGCAGACATTTCTGACGAAAAAATTTGCCGTCTAGACAGAAGCATCAGGGATGTGCTTGGGTTGAAGCATGGCTCGCTCACGAGGGCAACCATTACACTGTATCCTATGTCCGTACATCCGTTGGAAGACCAAACAAGGGGAGAGCGCATGGCAGAAAGGATTCTGTTTATTCTTTCGGTAATCTTTTTTGCATGGCTTCCAGCAATGCTTATCCAACGGCTTTTGTATCCCAGAAGCTTTCTGTTAAAGGTTACTCCGATGGAAGCAGATGTGGTTGAAAAGAATTTTGTGACGATGAACCAAAAGTACATCAAGTACATGGGTATTGAAGAAGGAAAGTTCATCAACGTGGGCGTTCCAGTGCACAACAGCCAAAGTTTTGATCTGAAGATGATACGTATCCGGGTGTACAGTGACGACAGCGAGGAAAGCAAGAAGCAGACAATTTTTTTGGATGAATCGACACGCTGGCTGATTGGGTTGGACGAACGATTAGAAACAGCAGATTTTCCATTTGCAGTAGTTACGCCGGATATTCGATCTTTGATCACTGAACGGAGTGTAATCTATCTTGCAACATTGGTGTTTGTGATTGGGCGTTTCCAGACAATAATGATCAACTTTGGTGGAGAGGACAGCCTTCTTGCATTGTGGACAGCTACAGTATTGTCCATCTGGCTTTTGTCACTTGTCATCTATTATGAGCTTAGGGCAAAGGTAAGGTATTAATCTTGGAGGGCAAGTGACTTTGCTCTTCTGTTTCTCAAATAGAGATAAAGGTAAATGACAGGGCTTTGAAGAATAATGACCAATGGGATAGTTGAGCGAAGGGTCACAGGGTCAAGTATAATTCCGAAAATTCTGGCCAAAAAGGTAATTGCGACTGCGATAATACCTGCACCTGTAATCAAGCGTTTCAAAATTTCAATCTGTGTCGGAGTCAGGCCAAAAGCCAACTGTGATGCACTGTGCACCGTTACAGTTTCCTGATCATAAGTTTCAGCAACTTCTCCAGGAATTACATTGCCATTTTCATCGCGGAACGGCACAATCTCGAAGCTGATTTTTCTTGTACCTGAATCCAGTGGAACATAATTGAATTCGAAAGCGGTTTCGGATTTTGGGGGAATATCGAGAAGGATTACACGGGGGACAACATGATCCAAGGAATGGATGTATACACGCACGCCTCTTGTGTTGAGCGGGTTGACCAATCGTCCAATCATTCGTGTCTCCTTGTATTTTACCAATGATCCTGCTGCAAGCAAGGATTTTACAATTCGTTTTTCGAACGCTTCATGTTCGCTGAGTTGCTGTTTTGCTTTTTCGGCCCGTTCAAGATAGACTTGCGAGATGACGGAGGTAACGATGAGTGCGAGGATGTTGTAGAAAATTAGGTCTCCAAATCCGATGACTCTATTTTGCATTATGGCTGGGCGGGTAATGATGATGATGGCCCATGCACTGCCGAACAGAATGGCAGACACTGTCAGGAAAATTCTGGAAATCTGTCTGTTTCGACTTTCTATGCTCTGTAAGGATTGAATGTATGCTTCTTCATCAGTGTGGAATTCAAGGGATTCCTTTTCTTCTGTTGTCCCAACCATTCCAAGTGTTGCAATCCGTACAATTCGTTTTGTGGTGTTTTTGGAGTAAAGCCAATTCAGGGCAAGAATCAGGATGATCTCAATAGGAATGGCCAATAAGGAAAGTAAAACCGGTGTGTCGAGTCTTGCATCATCCCTGATTTCATCAGCGATTGCAAATACTGCCACTGCCAAACCCAAGACAAGGAAGATTGCGGAGAATCGTTGAATGAGTATTGAAGAGGAAGATCGAACGTAATAACTTACATTGGCCTTTTCCTCGATGTCAGAATTTTTTTCAGATACTATTACTGTTGCCTGTTTTTCTCCCGGAGATAGGCCATACACATTGAAGTACATCCCATCAGTTTCATTTGGTTGCAAAAGTGGGGTGTCGTGGCTGTCGGGAGAGAAAATGTCATTGGAGGTCACTCTGACTTCAAGTTTCTTTGGTTCATTAGATATGTTGGCAATTGTTAGGTTGAGCGCGCCCCAGCCATCCTGCCAAATGTCCTCTTCCTCAGGAATGGTGACATCCACGATTTGAAATGTATTGCTGTCCTGCAACACAATCTTGGGTTCTGAAAGGCTGCCCATCGTTTCAAGCGTTTCTTTCTCATTGAGGAAATCAGCAATTGTTATGGAAATATAGAACAGAGGAATGGCAAAGAGTAGGAACAGTCCGTTTCCATAGGACATCTGGATGAAATTGGGATAGGCAACAAACCTCAAATCGAAGATTCTGTTGCCATAGGTTATCCAAAGGGAGAAGACGAATGCATATCCCAAAACTGAAGCGATGGTATTGCGCAGCAGGTTTCTGATATACCGTGCCGAAAACAGGTCTTTCAAGGATTCCATTCCAGAAAGATCAGAAATCTCCATTTCACGTGCACGGAACGGCACAGAAAAGCCACCTGCGATCATACCCCCAATCATGGCACCAATTATAAGTAAAAGGTCTGCTCTTGGAATTATGGAATTCACGAGTATTAGATGTATGACAATACTGTAACCAATTGTTCCGAAACCGGATGCAAGAATACCAACAATAGGCCCATAAAAAATGGCAACCATTGCCAAAACCACAATTCCGGGAAACCTTGTGGAAAATGGATTTCTTGAGAAAATGAGACCCAATTCCGGATCCAACAAGAGATTAATTGATATATAGAGGATACCCCCACCCAAGGATAGGGCCAAATCCTTCAGGCCGAAGTTCTTGATTGATCCTGTAAACACCATCCATTTGAGTTTGTCCCTCCTTATCATAAGGATTTCTCCGAACGAGGTCAACAAAGGTTTGCATTTCTGGAAATTCTGAACATTGAAGTGGAAGTCTACATTTATTTGCCCTTAATTGAACGTAATGTGTTGAAAGGTCAATGGAAAGTTGTTGCAGGAATGGATGAAGCGGGTCGTGGTGCTGTTCTTGGCCCGTTGGTAATCGGCTTTGCTGCATTCACACCACAGCAATTGGATAAGATAAGGAAGCTCGGATTGGGTGACAGCAAAGCATTGAGCGAAAAAAGACGGCGGGAATTTGAAGTACATATCAAAAAAATAGCGACTATTGCAGAAACGTTGTGTGTTTTCCCTGAAGAGTTAACTAAGCTGATGGACAAAGAATCCTTGAACATGGTTGAAGTGAAGAAATTCAGGGAGCTTTTGAAGCCATATTCAAATCAGATCGATGAACTCCAGCTGGATGCGGCTGATGTAAATGCAGAACGTTTTGGCAATTATTTCAAGGATTTGGTGCCAAAAGTCATTTCAGAGCATAAGGCTGATGCAAAATTTCCTGCGGTCAGTGCGGCCAGCATACTTGCCAAAGTAGAAAGGGATCGTCAAATTGAAATCCTTCAACAGCAGTATGCCAAAAAGTTTCCTCATCTGCCAAATTTTGGCAAAGGATACATGGCTTCAGCCACTCCGTTTTTGGAGGCGTATTATAAGGAATACCGAAGCTTCCCACCGATTGCAAGAACAAAGTGGAAAACATTGGACAAAATCAGGAAGAAATATTCACAATCTGGACTTGAAGAATTTTTGGAGTAGTTATTCTGTAAACCAAGGGGCCAATGTAGGAGTCCAATCGATAAGCTCTTCTTCTTTGAAGTAAATGCCGATCTCCATTTTTGCATTTTCAACACTGTCTGACGCATGAATCAGATTCCTGCCAATATCGATGCCAAAATCACCTCGAATGGTTCCAGGTGCTGCATCAGCAGGATGTGTTGCACCAACTATTTTACGGGTGATTGCAACGGCGTTCGGCCCTTCAATGACCATGGCCACTGTAGGAGCCGATGTTATATATTCTACCAGCTTTGCGTAGAATGGACGTGCCTTGTGGACTTCATAGTGTTTTTCAGCCATCTCTTTTGTGACTTTCAGAAACTTCATTCCGATAATTTTCAGTCCTGTTCTTTCCAGCCGGTTGATCAATGTTCCAATCAATCCTCTTTGGACTGCATCCGGTTTAAGCATTACAAACTCTCTTTCCATTGTAATCAACTTGTCCAATTTTTGTGTTTTATTTATAATCAATGTTACGGACACATGTTCTTGTATCATTGAGAAACAATAATCGTCTTCTTCATAATTCTAAAATAAAATGAAACGTTGATAATACTATGTCTGTCTTGATGTTGTCTGAGATTGACCAACGTTTGGCACTCTGCATAGTCCATCAGACAATGGAGCATTACGTCATGACTGGAAAACGTTACGATCCATCGTTGGAAGGTCTACCACAGATTTTCCATGAGCCAAGAGGTGTTTTCATCACACTATACATTGAGAAGAAAAATAATGAAGAACTTCGTGGATGCGTCGGATTTCCCCTTCCTTCTGTTCCTTTTGCAAAAGCCATTGCGTACGCCACTTACTCGTCGTTGACGAACGATCCTCGTTTTCCCCCAGTTGAACCAGAAGAATTAAGCAACATGTCTGTAGAGATAGAGGTTCTCAGTGCTATGACACGGATTGAATATAAGTTGAAGGACACCCTTATTGATCAAATTGAGATTGGAAAAGATGGACTTCTCCTTCAAGCCGGACGATTTTCTGGTCTTCTGCTCCCAACTGTCCCAACAAAATATGGTTGGAATGCTGAACAGTTTGTCCAGGCTTTGTGCAAAAAGGCTGGCGTATCTATCGATGTCATAGAAAACGCCAATGCTGTGATTTACAAATTTCAGGCATTTGTGTTTCGGGAAACTGTATCGTCATTGAAAAACCATTGTGACACCCAAAATTAGACAGGATGAGTACATTTTAATTTCAAAGCAAAAAGGAAGATTGAATGACATTTTCAATTGTTGCAAGAGACAATGAAACGGGCGAGTTGGGTGTTGCCGTTCAGAGTAAATTCCCCGCGGTCGGATCATTGGTACCTTGGATCGATTTAAGTGCTGGAGCAATCGCTACTCAAGCATTTGCCAATTTGGAATATGGGAGGAAGGGGTTAAGATTGCTCAAGGCCGGTGCCTCCGCTAAGCAGACATTGGACATTCTTATCGCTGGAGATCCAATGGCAGATCACAGACAAGTAGGAATTGTAGACACCACAGGGCAGACAGTTTCATTTACTGGAAAAGAGTGCTATCCATGGGCAGGAGGCCTGATTGGGGATGCCGTTGCAGTGCAGGGAAACATTCTCGTAGGAGAAGAAGTCGTAAATTCGATGATAGATACCTATCTTGCAACCCAAGGGGATTTAGCAGAGAAGTTAATGCGGGCCTTGGAGGCAGGGCAGAAGGCTGGCGGTGACAAACGGGGACAACAATCTGCAAACCTTCTGATTTATAGGGAAAATGGAGGTTATGGAGGAGGAAGTGATGTTTACATTGATGTTAGAGTGGACGACCATCCAAATGCTACAGAAGAGTTGAGAAGAGTGTTTGAGCTCTACTCTTTGACCCTATTGGAACGTGAAGATCCGAACGACATTACGAAGCTGACTGATGAGTTGTTTGATAGAATATCGACTCGCTTGGTAGATCTGGGATTTGTTGCCAACAAACCCGCAACCAAGGATGAGCAACAAGCCGTTTTCTTGCAGTGGCTGCACACAGAAAATTTTGAGAACAAAGTCAGGACTGACGGCTATGTCTGGAACTCAATTCTTAGATATTTGTTTGATGAGTGATAGGCAACAGATTTATGGGAGTAATGTGTAAGAATCAATAACATGAACTGGACATTGGAAGCAATCCTTGAACTGATCGGATCACTTCCATTATTTTTCAGTTCATTCCTTCTGCTAAAGGACTATTTCAAGACCAAGGATTTTGTAATGGGGTTTGTTACATTGGCTTGGTTTGACTTTGGTTTGCTCCTTTTCTTGGATGCAATGTCCTACGTCCTCGTTTCGGAATTCTTGTTCCGATTTAAATTTCTATTTTTTTTCTAATTGCCATGCTTTCTGTGGTATCAGTAGACTTGATGGAGTTCCATAGAGTTCGACCATTGCCCTTTACAATTGCGTTTTCTTTGGGCCTTTTGACTCTCATCACAGCTTTTATTGAGGAAAATGTCAAACCCTATCAATGGTCTGATGGAGGTCAGTCTTTTGCCTCACAGGGTTCACTTCGAACATTGGCACTGATCACTACGTTCTATATCCTGTTTTACTTTTTTCTATTCGCCTACAAGCTCCATATCCGTAGCCATCAAAAGTTTAAGAAAGTAACACTGTATCCCATGGCTGGAATCTTGATATATGGCCCTTTTTTATTTTCAGCTTTCCTTTTAGGAGCAACACTCTCAATTCCAGGTATCCATGCCATATTTATTGGTATAGGGGCATTCATTTCTGCAATGACTTTGGCCCGGCATCCAGAGATATTGTACCTGTTGCCGTTCAATGTCATTAGTTTGAATATTGTATCATTTGGAAGCGGGCTTGTGCCATATCGCTATGTTTGGAATAACGAACAAGATATCCCGTTTGAACCTACATTGTTTGGTGCATTTTTCGAGACAAATCGACAATTCTCTACATCTACACTTCCTCTTGGTTCAATTGTTGAGATCAAGCTTGAAAAAGCCTCTTTGATTACCAAGCCAATGTCGAAATTAGATGCTTATGTAGTGATGATAGCAGATCGTTTTTCTGAGACATTGTATGCAAATCTCGTCAGGTTTTCCAAAGAGCTTGAGAACATGGACTTAGGGAAAATGCGTTCGAACATTAAATGGGAAGTCAAGCAAATCAATGAGCTTGTAGTCAAACACTTCCCTTATATCCCAAACTATGCATGAATTAGGGCTCATGAGTTAAATTGACACAATAGAATGTATCATGAAAAGAGCAATATTAACCCTGACAATTTTCATGCTCTTTGGGGGGAACGTTGTAGTAGTTGATGTAGATTATTCCTCATTTATAAACCAACAGTTTTCATCTACATCACCATTCAACATGAAAATAATTGACAACCCGAAAATTGATCCAAATTCGGAGAACATCATTAACTTGCTTGCTACAAATCAGGCAGGCGAATACGGATTTGTCATTGGTGTAGAAGGCTGGACCTACCCATATTTTTTGCAGAATCTGGAACACCAAGATATGATGTGTCACTTACTGCCCAATACAGTGAAAATGATACGTTATTTGATGTTCCGATTCCAGATAATGCAGTGCCTGATCCCCAAGATGATGGACACATGGTGATTATAGATCTTGCGGACAGGATAGAATACGATCTATGGCAGGCGAAGAAAACAAATGGAAAGTGGGAAGCAAGTTGGGGCAATTTTATTTCATTGGATAGTGATGGAATTTATCCATATGGCTTGTCTGCAAGGGGTTCTGGTTTTGCGGCGTCGTTAGGATTGGTCTGGCCTGAAGAAATAGAAGCAGAATCAATCAATCATGCCTTGTTTTTTTCATAGATGCATTTGCTGTCAAAGGAGGAGGACCAGTCCGCCCTGCCACTGAAAGTGATGGAGAATCCAACGAGAAGTATGCCCTCCCAGAAGGTGGAAGGATTCAACTCGATCCCACACTTGATTTGGACAGCTTAGGACTTACACCTGCCGAAAAAACGCTAGCCAAAGCCATGCAAGAGTATGGAATGATTTTGGGAGATAGAGGAGGTGGCATTCAACTCTATGCGGCCCGTCCAAACAACCATGATTGGGGAGACACATTTGGAGAGGTTGATCCTCAAGATGGATATGCTGAACTGTTTGATGGGAAAATCTCAATCAAACAATTCCGTGTTCTCCAATTGGGATGCCAATTTCCTGGTCCGATTTCACCAGGACAAAAACTGCCTGAATACAGAATTTACGCAGAGGGTGACGAAGTCATAAATGACTGTTCAAATTTGGGTGAACCTACAGGATTTGCAGGAAACGGGGATGAAGGGGACGTAAATATTGAATTTTATCCTTTGTTGGTTGCCTTTTTGGTACTTATTCCAATAGTTAGACTGAAGAAAAATCGGAGTTAACTTTAAGAACTTATGATGTCGTTGTTCCTAAGATTATTCCAGCAGGAATTGCGACAAATGAAATTTTTTCATTCGTATGGGGACCATCTCTAGATGGTGGTTCTTCAGTTGAAGCACTAAATCCGGCCGTTGTAATGTCTGCCACAGTAGTATAACAGGCATCAGAACCATCTTCACCAAACAGATGTGCTAGAACAATCGGCGGTGAAAGATATAGTGGGTCAAAACCAATTGCTTTCCAAGTATGTTTGTATGCATCAGCAGTAATCAATGCTTGAATCTGTGAAAATGGATCATTTCCAGCCTCAATTGCAATATATCCTACCGTTTCTACATATGATGCACCAGGATTGCTGTTTCCTCCTTCTTCAAGTTGCATGGTAACATAACTTCCACCCAATCCGTTGAAACGTGTTCGAGCGCCTCCATTGTTTGTTTCCATGTTGTTGGTTTGCGGTGAAGCGATAACTATGGGTAATGCAGTGAAGTTCTTGGCGAAGGTAACATTTGAATATTGACCAGTTACCGTTGCCTTGCCAACAACAATTTGAATGTTCCGCAAATAATGAACTCCGACTTCCATAACAATGTAGTTGACATTTGTGACAGTAACTCCGTCATTGTCGCTTGAATCAGTAGTTTGTTTGATTGTGAACCAATTCTTTCCTACACCGGTGATTGTTGGCCATTGGGCCGCATTGGTTCCTGACCTAACAGTAGATGTGTCATTGGCTACTCCAGTGACTACAACCACAGGATCCACGTATGTATTTTGAAGCGTTACATTAACCTCGGTTCCTCCAACTGCAACCACTCCAGCTTCGCCAATTACCTTCGTTGCAAAGCTTTCTGGAACTTCAAGCTGAATGAATACACGATCACCCCGTTTCGTTATCAATGTTATTGAATTTTCATCATTCGAAGTGAGTTGATCAGCAACGTTGACTGTTTGAAAGGTAAACGACAATTCAGCATTTTGTTCCAGTATCCCTCCATTCTCGGTTATTGTCCAAGTAGTCAACTGGATGTCGTTTGCAAAAACTTCTATTCCAGTAATTTCCTCGGCTTCAGTTCCCAAATTTTTTATGATGAACCTTATTTTATCAACCATTCCATTGCCATCAATATCTGAATAGCTTTCATCGAGAACCGTCAGTCGGGCGGTTGAATCATCGAGCAACGTGATGGTAAGGACATAAACTTTACCCCCTGCTGAAATTACAAGCCCAATAATCAATATAACTGCGATTACAGAGTGAACAGATTTTTTTTGCTTTAAAGAGTTAATCAGCTTCATTAAATTATTATTTTTGTTTAAACAATATAGGTTTTCTAGATTTTTGAATTTCTAAGTTCGAGAATCACGAAACATTTTG
>JALUTL010000252.1 GCA_027016475.1 Candidatus Heimdallarchaeota archaeon | reverse complement strand
GTCCAATGTCACTTTGATGACAATAGTCATTTTTTCCTCTTCATCAATGGTTCGAACGGGTTTGAGCTTCAATTTTTCAAGATAGCCCAAGATTTTATCCCGTGAAGTCTCTTGTGAGGTCACCAACACTAACAAAACTCAATTAAGATAAAAATGTTGCATTTCTTCCGCTCTCTAAGTATTTAAGCAATGTATGTTCTATTTCCAATCTATCAGAAAACTATTAATAAAATGTAATACCCTATTCTATAGTGTCAACAACCGGACATATAAAGAGGCGAAAAGTTGACGAACTTTTGCCAAAAGCTCGTGCATTTTACATCATCAATGATGCAGGACTTCTAGAGCATCATGAACATTTTGTTGATACCGACGATGATCCCGATCTTCACAGTGCCATGTTCGCGACGGTACATATGTACGCCAAGCAACTGGGAGGTGGAGAAATCGAGCTGATTTCACTTGAGCATCATAAGTTTGCCTTCAGTTACTATGAAGGAAAGCTGGTTGTGTTAGATGTAGATGTTGGTATGGATGCAGAGGACAGCCTGTGGCTGATACAGCAAATTATGGACAGATTTGACCAGATTGAACAATTGAGACGGAAAGACCCTAAAGGAAAACTACTGTTTAAAACGTTGTTCGTTGACCAA
Source organism: Candidatus Heimdallarchaeota archaeon (assembly GCA_027016475.1). Classification (GTDB taxonomy): domain Archaea; phylum Asgardarchaeota; class Heimdallarchaeia; order Heimdallarchaeales; family Kariarchaeaceae; genus WAKA01. Next base: position 3,022 of record JALUTL010000252.1, on the reverse strand, counting down.
GGCAGGGCCATCAATTGGGATACAATCAAATCAATCCGTGAAAGTGCCATCATGGAGAAGTTGAAAGGTACAGATTTGGTCGAAACTACCAACATAACAAAAGTCAACGTCAAGTCAAAAGTTTGGATTAAGATCAGACAAATCCTTTCAAAGGTAGTCAATACTCATCCTCTGCTGAGTGGAGCCTTGTTCTTTGTCAAACACAAAAATCATATAAACATACTATATAGTGGTAGAGTACCATTAGATAACTACCAGAAGCTAATGCAGGAACTGACAGATTCGTTGGCCGACCCATTTGCCAACATCGAACAAGAGCCGAAGATGATAAAAGCATCAGAGCAAGAATATGCTGAGGTATTTCCTGCCATGTGCTATGAGGGGGCAATGCTGGCTATAGTTTCAAAGGATCTGTATGAGCTTGAGCGTTTGGCTGCACAAATCCAGAGGATATTGGTTGCAGTTGAGAAACTGACCCTGCAATAGTGCTTAGACCATTCCAATCATTAAAAAGGTTCAATGTCACAATAGGATTCAACCATTTTCTTTGTAGTGAGAATCTCCATGAACGAACAGTTTACATGTCCATTGTGTGACCATACTTTGGATCATAGCAGAAGAAGAGGAATTACTACCTTTTTCTGTGAAGGGTGTGGATTTTCTCACCAGGGCAAGGCTGGGTTCACACCAGAAGAAGCATACATTCTCTTGAACCGCTCAATGGAAAAATCAAAAACTGTTGATGGCCAAGGAAGAAAAACAGGTTACAGGACAAAAAAAAGGTCTACAAGATGGAAGAGTTCAAAAGGAAGGAGACTTGAAGCTGATCCGAAAATTGAGAAAAATGCTGGAAAAACACTTTCATCTTTGCCATCTCAAGTTCCGCAGACGATACAAAGCATCGCATCAGACAAATCATATTACTTTGTCGACTACAGGTATCTTCCAGATAACCCGCCGGAAGAAGGTGATAGCGTTGATGATATCTTGATTTTCAACGGTTTGATTGATAGACTGAAACGTAAGGGAATCTATCATCTCTACAAATATCAACAGGAAGCTTACCACGCGATCTCCAATGGAAATTCCGTGATCATAACCGCACCTACAGGTTTGGGAAAGACTGAGGCCTTTTTTCTTCCAGTTTTAGAGCAAATTGTCCTTGCAAATCCTAATCCTATTGAACGGAATGGTGTGTCAGCAATCTTCATCTATCCCACAAAGGCTTTGGCCAAGGATCAATTGCAAAAGTTATTGGAATACTCTTCGACCGTGGGTGTAACTGTCAAGAAGTTTGACGGAGACACTGAGAAGGAAGACCGGGATTTGATCTATTCTTCTCCGCCCGACATATTGATAACTAACCCTGATATGATTCATTATCATCTCCAGTCCAACATGTCCTTTCAAGGAATGCTTAGAAACCTGAAATACATCGTGATTGATGAAATCCATCTGTGTGTCGGTTCATATGGTTCCAACATTCTGTGGATATTAAGACGAATCAAGCGTTTTGCAGGAAACCTTCAGTTGATAGGTGCAAGCGCAACTGTTTCAAATGCGAAGAGTTTCGCAGAAGCCATGTTTGAGACTGAGGTAACGAAAATTTCTGCATCGACTGCAAGGAAAGCGCCAATGCATATGGCAATGATATATCCAAAAGAATCCTCTAATCTATCAACTATGTCAAGGATTCTTTACTATTTGGTTCAGCAGAAAAAGAAGAGTCTTGCCTTTGCAAATAGCCATCTCACGGCAGAAGCGTTGAATCTCATTCTGAGAAACAGTGGCATAAACTCCGAGATACACCGGGCGGGCCTTACTTACTCTCATAGAAATCGGGTGGAGCAGGCGTTCAAAAAAGGAAGGCTGGATGTTCTGGTGTCAACTCCCACGTTGGAATTGGGAATTGACATAGGTGATCTCGATGCTGTCGTTACAATGTTGACTGGTCTTACAAACTTTGTCCAAAGAATTGGCAGGGCAGGGAGGAGAGGAAATGAAAGCATTGCAGCCTTGGTTCTAAGAGGCGATGACCCAATATCCGCCTATTATGCTAGAGAGCCTGACGAGTATTTGACCGAATTGGATCCGGTTTTTGTTGAGCCAAGCAATGATCATGTTGGTACAATGCAATTGCTTACAATGGCATTGGAACTGCCATTGACCGATGAGGAAGTGACTAAATATGCTGACCTTACTGAGCCACTTATCGAGAAAGGAATCCTAGTCAGAAGAAACGGTAAGACTGTTGTAAGAGATCGGTACAAGGTCTATAATTTATTGAAGAATTACTCAATCAGGGGGATTGGCTCATCTGTTGATATTTTTGCAGGAAATAAAAAAATAGGGAGCAGATCCTTACCAATGGCGTTGAGTGAGTTGCATCCGGGTGCCTTGTATTTACATGGAGGAAAAACATTTCAGGTTCAAACATTTGATGCAACTGCCAGAGCCGCTAAAGTTTCTCTGGTTGACATGAGTGGAGAAAGAACACAGGCAGAGAGGAGCATGTGGCCAAGGATTGTTCAGATCGAAAGGGAAACCACTGTAAACGATCTCTCTACAGCTTATATTACGCTTGAATTGACTGAAACTGTCACAGGTTATTTTAGAAAAAACATATTCAATGACAAAGTCACTGGATACTATTCACTTGATAAGCCTTTACAGTACAAGTTCCAAACGAAGGGATTTGCGATCCAATTCCCTACACCTGAAAATGCTTCACCACTTTCCAAGGAAGAAAAAAAGATTTATTTGGGAGGTACGTTCCATGCTATAGAGCATGTGCTGATCGAATCTGGCAATTCATTGACAGGTAGCGGGGCAAACCAAATAGGAGGGCTATCAATGGGAGATACTGGACTTGTCTTTGTTTATGATGGTGCCCCCGGAGGATCTGGTCTTTCAAAGCTATTGTTTTCAAATATGGAGAAGGGAATAAGACGAACACTGAAAATACTTAAAGATTGTCCATGCAATCGAACGGATGGCTGTCCGCGTTGTACGTATTCTTATC
>JALUTL010000251.1 GCA_027016475.1 Candidatus Heimdallarchaeota archaeon | reverse complement strand
GAAAATATCTTTTGGATTTGGAAAATTTTAGTTTAGAAAATTATGCCTTTACCACGTTGGTCAAAGTAAAATTGGCTCAGGTAAAAATTCATCTTTTGAAGCAGGATTACCAAAATGCAAAATCCTGTTTGGAAATGGCACGAGAGTTGGCCACACAATACAATCTCCCGTTACTTCTTGCAATGACAGAGAAGGAAATTGACAAATTTGTAGTTTCACAGGCAAATGAAGATAAGATTCATCCAGCGTTGATTGATGATACAAACCACATTATCCGAACGATACTTTATAATGCAATATTCAAAGAGAGTGAAAATTTGACATTCCACTATTTTGAGGAAACAGAGGAAAACACATTGTGTGGCTTATCCAAACAGCAATTGGCAATATGGGAGAAAAAATACAATATTGCAAATGTCGCCATAAAAAAGAAATGCAGCAAATGCAGGCGGAAGTTCATTGAGGAGCAATTGAAAAAGGTTCTTGAAGTAAAGCTTGCGGGATTTGTATGCATAAATTGTGGCCAAGGATCGTCATTAAATCAAATACACAAATTGGTGGAAAAGGCAAGCAATAAAAACATTAGAGCAACCTACAATAGGTTTTTGAAAGTACGTTCATCACTCTTCGAAAGCACTATTCGGTGGCAGTGCATGAATAGTAGCTGTAAAGATCCTACGACGTACGAATTTAAGGTGAAAGATCTTGTGATGATTTGACCATACTATCCTCCATATCTCCATTCATCAAGTTGCAAGTTCAAATACTGGAGAAAAATGGCCATCTAATGACAAACGCTGTGTTCAATAAGAAAGACAGGATGGAAACCGAAGCGGATTCCCTTGACAGACTGATTTTAATTCTTGAAATTAGCTTTATTTTCCTTCTCAGTTTTACAATAATTGCGTTGGTGGATGCAGCCTTTGAAGGCCTGAACCTTTATCATCCATTGGCTGAAGAATATTTGGGCCAACCTAACGTTGGAGATCTTCGAGGGGGCAATTTTGAAGAGATTGTACGGATCACGTTCGTTCTGAACGGCTTGTTGTTTGTATCAAGCCTTATATTTGGAGTATGGATTCGGAGAGTCAGGGATGGATGGACTTGGGCTGATCTTGGATACACATTGAAAACACCAAATTTCACATTTTATGATCTAATGAAACGAGGAATGGCTTTAGGAATTCTTTCAATCCTCATATTTTATTTTTTCATGGTTCCCGCATTCTATCTTGAGTTTGGGAAAGAGGGATATCTGGCGATATTCGCTTATTCTACAGAAAATCGTCTGTTTACCCCGAAAGAGTTGAATGCAAGTTATTACTTTGGCATTGTTGAAATGGGGTTCATTTGGCCCCTATCCGCGGGCTTCTTTTTCTTTAGTTATACCTACACATCGTTGAAGTCAAAATTTCCTGTGGGAATCGCGAACATCTTGGCAACTCTGTTCTACGTGTTCTATCTGATTTTTTTCTTCTTGATTCCCAACAGAAACAAAGTTTCAATGTTTAGAGCAATTCTATTCGATCCAAAAAGCATTGAAGGATTTTCGCCAATCCTGTTTTGGAGTCAGGTGATTGTTTTCCTCATTGTCCTTTACATCAACTTTTCCTCGTTTGAACAAACAGGGTCGATTGTTTTGCCATTTACCATGAATTTTGTTTTCAATGTAGGGCTTACGTTGATACGGGCAGGCAACACCTTGGCCTTTGAGGAACTGGAAATGTTGATGTGGTTGCCAGTCATTTTGCTTGCAATCATTGCAGGGGTTTGGTGGAGTATCAGTAAAAAGGACTTTTCAACAGTTAGATTAGCAGTTTTACAACTTCAGCAGTACAAAGGAATTGATTTGAGAGAGTTTTTGATTTCATTCCTCACGTTCATTACACTTTCCTTCTTCCTTCCAGGCCTTGTCTACGAGTTGCTGTTCCTCAACAATAGGGAAGAACTTGCCAGATGGGTAATTCCAACTGTATTTGCCATAGAATTGGGCATCCTTTTGCTGTTCAGTTTCGTGGTTCTGACATACCTACCATCAAAAAGTCATGATGTATTGCTATTGACAAAGGATGGTCTTCCATTGGCATCGTATTTAGATAAATTTGAAACAGATGAATTTTTAATTTCGGGTTTCTTTACCGCCATATCTTCAGTGGATTTCGAATTGTCTGAAGGCAAGGAACGGCTCTCAACAATAAAGAGAGGAAACAAGGAAATATTGGTTGAGGAAGGTGTCAATACTCGATTGATTGTAATGGTAGATCGAGACATTCCTTCATTGAGGCAGAAAATTGTGGAAGCGTATAGAAAGTTTGAAATTCAAGCAGCTGGACAAGATCTGGGCACCATGATTGCTTCAGGCAACAAATTTCAACCGGTTCAAGATTTGGTTGAAACGATACACAGCTTGGAAACAAGGTTTGACATTCCTCAACCCATTCGCTGGGCGGTTACAGTCTCAATGGTCATAGGACCATTCATGGTTCTGTTGAATGGTCTACTATAACATGCAGAGATCATAATTGCTCATATCTGAGAAGTTTATTAAGATGAATTTTGTCAAAAGATGTGGCAGATGTTTTCAAGCTAACTCCGCTGAGTTATGTAGTAGTTTTTGGGGCTACCATGACAAATTTGGCCATGGGAGTCTTGGATCCGACAATATCATTGTATTTACTTGATCTAGGAGTTTCATATAGTGAGGTGGGACGGATTATTTCCGCAAGATTTCTGACTGTTGCATTGGCATCCTTACCCTTTGCGCTCTTTGGATCAAGAATTGGCTTGACAAAAATGTTATTTGTTACAGGGATTAGCTCAGTGGGCGCGGCAGTCGCACTTTCAACAATTCCAGGTGCAGAAGGAGTGTTCTATTTTTATTTAATTGCAGGTGTGGCTCAGGCAATCGTCAGCGGCCCAGGTGCTGCAATTTTGGCTGAAAACAAGGGAACTCGAAGAGTTGCCGCTTTCGCTTTGTTCTCCACAACTTGGATGATTCCTCCTGCGGTGGGCGCATTTATTTCCTCGTTATGGTTTTCAGGGATTGCGGAGGCCGATGCAGAGATTTACAGATCAATTTTTCCAATAGCAGCAGGAATTTTGCTTGTTGGTGCGTTCGTGTATGTGGGATTATTGATCTCTACTTTGATGAAGGGAAATCGATTGGATGCAGAAACAGAAAGCGGCCTACCTATTGTTCAGCAGTTTAGAATCCTCTTTTCCCCAGTAGTTGTTGTGCCATTCATTCTTCTTACAATGGTACAATTTCTTTCAGGGGCAGGAGCAGGGGCTACACTTCCATTCCTGCCACCCTATCTTGAAAGTCTGAAGGCAAGTCCGTCACTGATTTCTCAGTTGGTCACAATCCTCAATCTTTCAATGGGGATTGCCACACAACTGACTGCACCTTTGGCGAAAAGATTCGGTGAAATCAGAGTCTATTTTGTGACGACACTTTTCTCTGTCATCTCACTTCTTGGAATAGTTTTTTCGGATGATCTTGTTCTGGCCTCAATTTTCTTTATCCTTAGAGGCACATTCGCAAATATGAGTGCACCAATAGGCCAATCCAAGATCATTTCTTACATTGAAACAAGTGTCAGGGCAACAGGCAGCGCTTGGACAAGCACATGGCGATGGGTTGGATGGACAGTGTTTTCACCAATTTCTGGCGACATCATTGAGAAGTATGGATACAACGTTTCATTTGTCTTTACTGCAATTCTCTACCTTATCAGTATGACTATTTTCATTTCTGTCGTCAAGACATTTCCAAATTTGGAGGAGAGAAAAATCTCGCTACTAGAAACACGGCAGGTGAAAACTGTTGAAACTGTCAACTAAAGCAAAACACTGAATTTTGAGGTAAAGACCCCAATGTGCGGGGAGATAGGTTTTTATTGAACTTGTCAATTGGTGACTCAGAAGAAGCTATTTGGAGGTATCCATATTTATTGCACAAATCATGGAAAATTTTGAAATTCATAAATTCGGAGGCACGACTACGGGTTCATTGCAAGGTCTAAAACGCATTGCCGAAATTGTGGAGCAGTCCCAGAACATTCCAGTGTTGGTAGTCTCCGCAATTGCTGGAATGACAGACCTTTTGACCGAAATTGTTGAAAATATAAGTGAGGAACTAATCCCTCATTATGTTGAAGCAATCATTGCAAAACACAATGAACTCAGTCCAAGAAACTTGAAACTCAACAAGCAGTTCCTGAAGAAAGTGGATCAGCTTCGTCGAGTACTTTATGGCATATGCTACACACAGGAATTGTCAGGCACACTTCGGGATCTTGTGCTAAGTTTTGGTGAGCAATTGGTTGTTTTTGTTATTGCCGATGTGCTCGAAGAACATGTCACAGAGAGATCCATTCACATAATTTATCCCGAGGACATGTTGGTAACCAACGGAGATGTAGGAAGGGCCCTCATTGATTTGGAAAAATCAGCACCTAGACTTCAGGAGAAAATAAAACACATATTACACAGCCACACGAATCCTGTAATAGTGATCCCCGGTTTTTATGGTGTCTCTGAAGAGGGTAAAATCACCTTGTTTGGCCGTTCAGGAACAGATTATTCAGCATCCGCCATTGCCAATCTGCTCGATTCCAGCTTCTTGACGATTTGGAAGGACGTTTCAGGATTCATGTCCGTTGATCCCAGAATTGTTCCAGAAGCGATCAGAATCCCTGAATTGAGCTATGAAGAGGCCTCAGAGCTCTCCCATTTTGGGGCAAAGATTTTGCACCATAGAGCTGTTCTTCCTGCAAGAGAAAAGGGGATTCCAATTCTCATCAGGAACATCCAAAACCCGGAAAAAATGACCATCATACAAAAACAGGCAACGATAAGGGCTGGGCAGATAATCAAAAGCATTACTTTGATGAAGGGTATGGCAATACTGAAATTCTATAATACATCTGGAGGGTCTGAAAAAGGAATATTTTTCCAATTGGCTAAATCCGTCGCCAGTTGTGGGATTGAAATCATTTCCATTGCAACCTCCCAGACATGCATATCGTTCCTGGTTCGCAAGGCGGAACTGGAGCCGAATCTGAAGACAATTGAGACCCAAATTAAGAACATTGTCGATGACATTCAAATCAAAAGCGATGTGGCCTTGATCGCCTGTGTTGGTGAACAGTTGGCTTCCACACCGGGGATTGCCTACAAGGTTTTTGGGGCAGTCTCCAGCAGAGATGTCAATGTTGAAATGATTTCCGCAGGGGCATCAAGCACAGCGTTGCATTTCACCGTAAATGAGGACGATGTGGAACAGGCGGTAAATGCAATCCATTCTGCCTTTATGAAAACAAATGAACCATTTTTGAAAATTCATGGAAAGTGAAAGTGGCCTTAAAGTGGCTCTATAAAGGGTCAACCTTTGTTCACAATTCAAAAATGTTCCTCTGATCAGGAATAAACGAATCTATTTTAATGGGAAAGAATAATGCGATATGTCAAATGACAGCTATTGAAACCGATCGAATCTATATTGGGCTTGAAAATGTCTACGTGGCAGAAACCAAAATGAGCCATGTTGACGGAGAAAAAGGGAAGTTGACAATCAGGGGCTATCCTCTTGAAGAATTCGCTCAACGGAAAAGCAATGAGGAAGTTGCCTATCTTCTTTTGAATGGTGAATTTCCAGATCAGGATACACTCGAACAATTCAGATCTATGATGTGGAATTCAAGGGAGATCCCGGAAGCGACTAGAGAGTTGGTTGAGAAGGCGGCCAAGAACAAGAATGTCCACTCAATGAGTGCCTTACAGATGGGGGTTGCATCACTCGCCATAGAATTTGGAGATATCAGTTCTTCTGATTTGGAAAGAGTGAAAGAAGTAGGGCTGCAAATCGTCGCAAAAGTACCAACTATTTTGGCAACATTTTGGAGAAAGAGAGAGGGGGTTGATCCTATACCTCCAAGAAATGATCTAGGGCATGCCGAAAATTTCCTTTACATGCTGACAGGAGAAGTTCCTGATCCCAAAAAATCCCGTGCACTTGAAACCTATCTGAATGTTGTAGCAGACCATGGATTCAATGCATCAACATTTGTGGCCAGGGTGATTATCTCTACCAATTCAGATCTGATTTCAGCCATTACAGGGGCTATCGGTTCCTTGAAAGGCGACAAGCATGGAGGTGCACCAGGTCCCGCTTTGGACATGGTTTTTGAAATTGGAGAAATTGAGCGAACACGCGAATATGTTATCAACAAAGTCAATAACAAGGAAGTGATCATGGGATTCGGACATCGGGTCTACAAGGTCAGGGATCCTCGGGCGGAGGTGTTGGCCAGAGCAGCCAAAGTGCTGTATGAAGGAGAAAACCAAGCCTTTTATGACAAAGTGATACAAATGGAGCAGATAATTGTCGAAACCTTGGATGAGTTGAAACCCGGCAGAAACATCAGAACCAATGTGGAGTTTTACACAGCTTTACTGTTGCATGGTGTCGGATTAAAGCCTGAGATTTTCTCATCAATGTTTGCGATGGGAAGAATTGCAGGATGGCTCGGCCATATTCTTGAGCAATACTCAAACAACCGGTTGATTCGCCCGCGGGCGAAATATATCGGTGAATTTGACAAAAAACTTTAGGCTCTCCAATAAAATAATGTATTGCTTGCTTCAAAGAAGGGTATGGAACTATGCCCTCTTGGAAAGACAGAAATCAAGATTACGCCAATCGGATTGGGAACTTGGCAATTTTCTGGAAAGAAAAGTTTTCACAGGTTCGTCTGGGATGAAGTTGGACAGGAAATGGCCGATTCTATTGTCGGAGCAAGCATAAAACGAGGCATCAACTGGTATGATACAGCTGAGCTCTATGGAAATGGGAGATCAGAAAGAGTCCTTGCTGCTGCTCTGAAACGCCTCAATATGCCGGACAATGATGTGGTCATCGCAACCAAATGGAATCCTACATTGAAACGAGCAAAGTCTATTTTGAAATCCTTCCCTGAACGGGAGAAGAATCTTTCACCTTATTCAATTGATCTTCATCAGATTCACAACCCCTTTTCCATATCGAAAACAGAGACTCAACTGAATTTCATGGCAAAATTGGTTCAGGATGGCAAAATAAAAGCAGTCGGAATTAGCAACTTCCTTACGAAGAAAATGGAGCAGGCGATTAGTACCTTGGACAGGTTCGACATCCCCTTGGCAAGCAACCAAATGCACTACAGTCTAGCTTATCGCAAAATAGAGAGCAATGGAGTCATGGACATGGCCAAAGAGCATGGAGTAACTATAATAGCCTATTCGCCATTGGAACAGGGACTCCTTACAGGACAGTATCACAAATCAAAGTTCATAGTGAACAGCAAACCCTTTCTAAGAAGAAGATTACTCAAAAAGAAGCTAAAACATGCCCAAACTCTTCTTTCAGAACTGGAAGCAGTGGCAACAGAAATCAATGCCCCCGTACCAAGTGTTGCACTCAGATGGGTCATTCAATTCCATGGAAGTACGGTGGTGGCAATTCCAGGTGCTACAAGGCCCAACCAAGTTGAAACCAATGCACTGGCCATGAATATTGAACTGTCATCCGAACAGATGAATGCTCTTGATGATGCATCACAAAATTTCTTGTGACTTTCAAACCAATTGTAAATTTCCACATATGAAATTGTGATTTGATCTACCTAATCGGGATAAGGATGGACAAGAAACTTGTTGGAGATAATCTTTTGATGCGAAATATGCAAGAAGAGTAAAAGTCAATTTTGCGTGTGCAAACCGCAAAATTTATATGTTTTTTCCGCACAAATTATGCTTTCTCGGAAGTATTTCGGACTTATGATTATCGCTATCCTTGCACTGACCAGTATTCCTTCTCATGCTGTTGGGGAGGGAACTCAAATGACCACCTCTGAGGCAACCAAAGGAAAACCAGTTTTGCCCAACAATGGTACCAAAATTCCAAGACAGATAAATGAGCCAGCGAAAAAGTTGGATAGCTTCATGGAGAAGAGAAAAATGCTGAAAATGGGGCAACAAATTTCCAAGCAGCTTTTTGCAAATGCTTCTGAACCAATGAAAGATAAAATAAATCGTCCAGAAAGCAAGCATGGAGATCAACAGCAAAATGTTATGACAACCACTGTAAAGAAACAAAAGATGGTCGCCACTGTTCAATCAAGCTACAATCCGATATGGAGGCAGGGGATATTTTTTCCGATTCAGGATTATGCAACATTGGAATTTGTTGTTTCCGTTGGGCAGTTCAGCCCTTCATCCCACCCGATATTCTTGAGCAATCCAGATGACAGATTTGGAAGATATTTCAGGGGTTATGTTGATGGACAACTGAAATATTCAGCAACAGGAAGTGGGCCCAATGTTGAGCTGGTAATGGATGCCAGTCTCTTGTTTCTTCCATTAAATTCATATCATTTGAAGATAGAGATCAATTGGGGTGGAATGAACAAGGGGTGGGAATTGCAAGACGTAAAGCTTGACGGATCGGATATTAGTTTCAATGCCTATGATGATACTGATGAAACGGTTTCAACAGGATTTCCGTACAAAATCTTTACTCGTTATATCCATATCAAGGACTATATACCTAACATTGGACAGAGCGTGGAGATTACAATATATTCACCAAGCTACACTGGTAGGTACGTATATCTCTATATAAACAATGTACAGGTAGGGTCACAAGTGGCCTGGAGTCCTTGGGACAATGATGTGCTGCGTTTTCCAATAGGTGACCCTTCCAAATCCTATGTAAACAGAGTTCTTAAGCTTGAATTCAAGGTTTATATTCCTTGCAGCACCTGCACTGAGCCGTGGACTTTAAAGGACTGGAATTATGAGAACACCTTATCGTGGAAAACAATCAAATATTCACAAACTGTCTCCATTCACACAGATTGGACGCCATCAAGCACCGCCCGCAATGATTTCAAAAATGCTGCTGGGGAAATGGGAATAGCACTATACCGCGCTTCGAAGGGCAGGTGCTGGTGAATTCCTTCAATTTTTATTGGAACTCCATTCAATCATGCGATGGCATTGGGCCATCATGTACAACAACTGGAACCATTAATATTTTCCAATATGCCATTCCTAGGGGAGGAGGAACATATACAACAACAGCATTATTCGCATATAATGGAAAAGTTTGGGCAACAGACAATTTCCCTGATTTTGTAGGCTGGACTGGCAACAACAAATGGCAACAAATTAATGGGGGTTATGGATATCCTAGATATTTTGTTTTTGCACATGAATGGAGTCATTTGTTTGGCATTCCAGATCAATATTATTGTAATATGCCACCCCAATATACCTTAATGACAAATACTACCTACCCAGGATATGTGGCTACATTTTCTCATAGAAGAACTAATATGCCACAATCATGTTTTTATGGCAATGAAGGCTCGGGGCATATCAGCAATTGGGATGTTTGGCATTCCGCTTTTCCTGATATCTATCACTTCAGAACGACATCATATATGTATCCAATACCGTTTTCATTTATCTTCGAATATACGGAGGCGTTTTATTAATGAAGCAACAAAAACTTACAGTGATAGTCCTCATTCTCTGTTTGCTACAACCGGTCAATGGCAGTTTCCCAATCTATGGAGGCCGGATTGTAGCCATTTCAATTGTACCAGTTGACTTTACAAACACGACGCAACTAGATGAATTGGAGTTTTCTGTGGACATGGACACAGAAAACTATAGCTATTTTCGATTGGCATCTACAATTGAGTATTGGAATGGATATCATGAGGGACTGGTGCTGAATCATGTTGGACGGGTCAAGAGTTTGACTGCCAAATTGGAGGATTCATCACTACGTGTTGAGTTATCGGCTTATCAAGACTTATTTCCCTTTTCTTCTGAAAAGGTGAATTGGCATGGTCAAATGATGGTTCAATCTGGATTGACCAATAAATCGAGTGAAGATAGACCACAGGCAATCAGAATAAATATGGGGAATTTGACACAATTGCCGTATGGAACATACAGATTCATGCCGGTGGTCAATTTGGAAATAAATCCATTTGAAGGCCAAGACGATGGAATCGTATCCCTTGGTTGTGAACTGGAGGTCAATGAAACTGGAACATATTTGGTCTTTGATGACAGTCCAAGTTACTGGGGAACAATACAGACATCCTCAACGTTGAAAAATGCGGTTTCGGTGAGCTTGCTGTTTATAATTTTCGGGCTGTTTGTACGAAAGAGAAGATGAGTGTGCATTTGTCCCTCTAAAAAAGCTTAGATGGAAGAAATTTTGAAAATATAGAGAACCACCAATCATAGAGTGGTATCTTTGGTACATAGTCTTCTGGAACAACAGGAGCAAAACGATCGCTCAAAGTCTGCATCACCATTATAACAAAAATTCTAAGGACAGGGTTGTTGTAAATATTCCAAACGGCTATTCGATTACCATAGGAAAGAAATGTTGAAAAGATATTTCCAAAGCTATGGATGATACGTGGGATTTCACTAAAATTTAAGTGAGGTATATTTTTTTTCAAACATGCACTCACGCATTTCTTTCCCCACATTGTACAACATCATCATGGTGTTCTGGGCAGTGCAAACAGGGATAATGGCTTTAGGATTTGTTTTGTTGCCTTTGTCAAACGATTTGGGCACTTCAGTTGTCCTTTTTTCCATGTATCTTGATTTTGGAGTTTTCATTCTGATGCTTGTTTGGGCATTATTGGAAATATGGAGAGCAATAGATGGGAGGGAAATCAGATCCACATTGGGCTTTTTTCTAGTTACAATTGGCTCTTTTGTTTTTCTGAGCGCAGCCAGTGCGTATAGGGCCATTGCCAAATTTATTCCAAGCAATCCCATTTCAAATTTTTTTGTTCAAGAATATGGACTGGATGATACAGCGCCTCCTGACCAAGTATTTGATTTTTCGGCCTTTAGCAATATGGCAGATGGGGTGATCATAGCCAGCTCTGGGCTATTTATTCTATCAATCGGGATTGCACTGGTAGT